>JAUXWS010000074.1 GCA_030685015.1 bacterium | reverse complement strand
GGACCTGGGCACCGGACTGTGGCAAAGCTCGCCCGTGCTGGACGAGATCTTCGGACTGCGCGGCCAGGACTTCCACCCGGATGTGGCGGGCTGGGTCAGCCTCATCCACCCCGATGACCGGGTGGAGATGGAGCGCTATCTGCGCGAGGACGTCGTCGGACGGGGCGGCGAGTTCGACCGCAGCTACCGCATCTTCCGGCGCCAGGACGGCGCGCTGCGCTGGGTGCACGGGCGCGGTCGCCTCACCCATGGCCCGGACGGCCGTCCCACGCACATGCTCGGCTCCATCCTGGACATCACGGAGCGGCAGGAGGCGGAGGAGGCCCTGCGGCGCAGCGAGGCCCACTACCGCGAATTCTTCGAGCACGATCTCACCGCCGACTACATCTCCCTGGCCGACGGCAGCCTGGTGGACTGCAACCCAAGCTTCCTGGCCCTCTTCGGCTTCGCCTCCCGCGAGGAGGCCCTGCGCACCAATGTGGGCGTCCTCTACCCCGACGCCTCGCTGCGGCGCGCCATGCTGGAGCAATTGACCCGGCAGGGCAAGCTGGAGTACCTCGAGATCGAGCTGCGCGACCTGGCCGGCCAGCCCGTCCATGTCATCATGAACGTGCTGGGCAGCTTCGACGAGGAGGGCGGGCTGCGGCGCATGCAGGGCTACCTCTTCGACATCACCAAGTTCAAGCTGCTCCAGCAGCAGTTCTACCAAGCCCAGAAGATGGAGTCCATCGGCCGCCTGGCCGGGGGCGTGGCCCATGACTTCAACAACCTGCTCACGGTCATCAACGGCCATGTGGACATGCTGCAGGCCCAGTGCAAGGATGAGGACCCGCTGCGCGAGCAGCTGGGCGAGATCGGCCATGCCGGGGAGCGGGCGGCCCGGCTGACCCGGCAGCTGCTGGCCTTCAGCCGCCGCCAGGTGCTGCAGCTCGAGGCGATCGATCTCAATGCCGTGGTGGGTGACATGCAGCGCATGCTGCAGCGCCTCATCGGCGAGGACGTCCGCCTCGTCACCGAGCTGGACCGGGACTGCGGCACCGTCATGGCCGACACCGGCCAGCTGGAGCAGGTGGTGGTCAACCTGGCGGTCAACTCCCGCGACGCCATGCCCGATGGTGGATCCCTGACGGTGGCGACTCGTGCCGTGCAGGTGGACGAGGAGTTCTGCCGCCTGCACCCGCCCATGAGGCCGGGCCACTTCTGCCTGCTGGAAGTGACGGACACGGGCGCCGGCATGAGCCGGGAAACCCTGGGCCGGGTCTTCGAACCCTTTTACACCACAAAGGAAAAGGGGAAGGGGACGGGCCTGGGTCTGGCCACGGTCTACGGCATCGTCAAGCAGATCGGCGGCTTCATCTGGGTGGAAAGCGAACAGGGCGTGGGCACCACCTTCCAGATCTTCCTGCCCGTGGTCCGCGAACAGGCCCGCCGACGGGAGGCGGAGCGCCCCTCGGATCAGCATCTGCGCGGCAGCGAACGCTTGCTGGTGGTGGAGGACGAGGTGATGGTGCGACGCCTGGCTGTGCGCATGTTGACCAGCCACGGCTACACCGTCCTGGAGGCGGCGGACGGCGAGGAGGCCTTGCGCCTGCTGGGGGACAGCGGGGCGGGCGTCCGCCTTGTGCTCTCCGACGTGATCATGCCCCGCATGGGGGGCCGCGAGTTGGTGGAGAGGCTGTCCCGGCTGCCCGATGCCCCGCGGGTCATCTACATGTCCGGCTACACGGAGGATTCCATTGCCCGCCACGGCATCCTGGATCCAGGCGTGCACTTCATCCAGAAGCCCTTCGACATGCTGGTGCTGTTGGCGAAAGTGCGGGCGGTCCTGGACGAGCCCTGAACGCGAAACAGTGCGGCGGCGCGGCGGGATTCCGCATGCGTGGGGACGGATCCACCGGGCGAGGGGCCGTAGGATGATCAGTTGATGCATTGACCCCCCCCCCCCCCCCGCGTCACCCAGTCGTCATCTGACCATGACTGGCGGCCCGCGGGGAGGGGGCCGGCCAGCCCGACCCAGCGTTGGCGGGAGCGATGAAGAGAGCGGGGCGGCCGAGCCCGGCCGACGGCCAACCATGTCCTTCAGAAAACAATCGCCTGCTTTGGAGAGCCAGATCAGCCCACCATATGCGACCTTGCGGTTGAAGCAGGTTCACGTTTGATCGAGCGAAGTCGTCGCCGGGACGGGCCGACGCCACGGGAGGTGGCGCATCGGCCAGGACCGCTCCTCCGCGGAAAGGCAGGCTCTCATGTCCCCCCACACCTTCCACATCCCCGTGATGGGGACAGGCTTCAGCATTGCCACGCCCTTGGCCGTGGCCCCGCTGGGCATCGACAGCTGCCTTTCGCTGGTGGACGACACCCTGATCGAACAGATGCGCCGCCAGCTCTGTGCCCGCTTCGACCGGGCCTTCACGGCCATCGCGCGCCGCGAGGAGGACAGCCGCGCCCGCCGCATCACGGCCTATCTGGATCTCCTCAACGAGCTGGTGCAGGAGAAGGTGGATGAGATCCGCCGCCAGCCCTTCTTCCAGGCCAACGACAAGGAGCGCTACTTCCGCCTCTTGCCCGACGAGTCGCCCCTGCGCCAGGCCTGGCTGAGACTGCTGGAATTGCGGGACACCCCCGGCTGCGCGGAGCGACAGCGCGAACTGGAGGCGCGCATCACGGCCGGCTCCATCGACGTCAACATCATGGCCAAGCTGGACCGGAGCAACCAGGACGCCCAGGGCCACACCCTGCCCGCCGAGTTCAACGATGCCATGGCCGCCCTGCGCGGCTTCGCCAACAGCAGCCTGGAATCGGCCCTGGTCGTCTCAGCCGGCCTCAACAAGCGCCTCTACCGGTACATGGCCCAGTTCCGCGACTTCTACCGGGACGCGGGCGGCACCCTGCGCAAGCGCATCATCATCAAGGTGAGCGACTTCCGCTCCGCCCTGGCCCAGGGGCGCATCCTGGCCGGCCTGGGTCTCGAGGTCCACGAGTATCGCGTCGAATCCGGACTCAATTGCGGCGGCCATGCCTTCGGGGCGGGCGGGCGCCTGCTCTCCGGCCTGCTGGCGGAGTTCCGGGAACGCCGGGACCAGCTCTGCACGGAACTGCGTCCCCTCGTCGAGGCCTTCCACCGCTCCCAGGGCCGGGAAGAGGCCCTGCCCGAGCAGGCCTGCCGCAGCCGCCTCACCGTCCAGGGCGGCCTGGGCGTGCACGGGGAGGCCCGCCGCCTGCACGAGGACTACCAGGTGGACGCCACCGGCTGGGCCAGTCCCTTTCTTCTGGTGCCGGAAGTGACCTTGCTGGACGACGCCACGCGGAACCAGCTGGCCGCGGCCGGCCCCGAAGATTTCTACCTGAGCGACTCCTCGCCCCTGGGCATTCCCTTCAACAACCTGCGCGGCAGTTCGAGCGAGGAGTGGGGCCGGGAGCGGGCCGAGCGCGGCCGGCCGGGCTCGCCCTGTCCCAAGGGGCACCTCGTCTCCAACCTGGAATTCGGGGAAAGTCCCCTCTGCACCGCCTCGGCCGAGTTCCAGCGCCAGAAGCTCGCCAGTCTGGCCCCGGAGGACGAGGCGGGGCGCGCCGCCGTGCTGGTCAAGTCCTGCATCTGCGACCATCTGGGCAACGGCGCCCTGGTCAAGCTGGGCGCCACGGAGAAGGCCCTGCCTGTGGCCGTCTGTCCGGGGCCGAACCTGGCCTGGTTCACGCGCAACTACAGCCTGGACGAGATGGTGGACCACATCTATGGGCGCGTCCAGCTGGTCGGGTCCGAGCGGCCGCACCACCTGGCCGCCGAGCTGGTGATCAGCGTGGACTACTACGAGCGGCTGATCGAGCGGGATGACGGCAGCGAGTCCAGCCGCCGCGGCCTGGACGAGATGAGGCGCAACCTGGAGGCGGAGCTGGACGGCCTGGAGCGGTTGGCGGAGCGGCCGCCCCACCCCGATGAGAACCTGGCCAGCCTGCGCCCCGCCGTGGCCACCCAGCGCGCTCGTCTGGCTGCCCTGGCCGAAGCCTGGTTGGCCTGCCGGGCACTTCCCCTCCTCACCTGAGCGGCGGCGGAGTCCGTCCCCTCTTCTCGTCGGCACCAGCCGCCACGCTCCCGTCGCGTCCGGAACTAGGGGAGTTCCGAAGCCGCCCTGCCGCCGATCCGCCCAGCGTCCACGCCGGGCAGGTCCCGGCTCCAGCCTTTTCTCCATCGGCCGATCTCCTCCTGCGACAGACGCCTGGACCCGCGCCGGTCGGGCAAACTGTCACGGGACTTGCTCACTTCGGAATTCGCCACCCCACCGGGGGCCAGGCGGTGCAATTTTGCCCGAAGGACCGATCGACTGGGCATATGCTGCCGGTTGGAGGGCTCCCGTGGTGGGCATCGTAGGGGAAGGAAGCGCGGTCATGGCCTCGGTCAGCACCATCAGCGGCCTCAGCTCAGGCATCGACTGGCAATCCACGATTGACGCCTTGATGAGGTTGGAGCAGCGCCGCGTCACCTTGATCGAGAACCGCCAGTCCCTGGAGCAGAAGCGGCTGGACGCCTGGCGGGCCATCAACAATCGCATGCTCGCCCTCAACACCTCCATGGGCTCCCTGCAGGAGGCCGCCGCCTTTCTCAGCAGCCGCGCGCTCAGCAGCCAGCCCAACAGCGTGGCTGTCACCGCCACGGGCAGCGCGGCTCCGGGCGTCTACCGCGTGCAGGTGGAGCAATTGGCCGCGGCGGCGCGCCTGGTCCATCAGGGCGTGGCCAGCGCGGACGACTCCTCCCTCAACACATCGGGCGCCGACCAGGTCTTCGCCTATACCTACGGCAGCGGCGACGAGGCCGTCACGGTCACGCTGGCCATACCCGACGGGGCCACCCTGAGGGATCTGCGCGACCTCATCAACCAGGACGCCGCCAATCCCGGCGTGCGTGCCAGCCTGCTCAACGACGGCAGCGGCGGGGCCAACGGCTGGCACCTTGTGCTGTCCGGCACGGCCACCGGACTGGCTGCCCAACTGGCGGTGGATGAGGAGCTGACCACCCTGGGCGGCGGCAGCTTTGGCGCCGCTGCGTTCACCGTCACGCAGGAGGCGCGCAACGCCCTCTACCGCGTGGACGGCTATCCACCGGAAGGCTGGCTGGAGTCGTCGGGGAACACACTGACGGACACGATCGAGGGCCTCAGCCTCACCCTTGCGGCGTCCACCGCCGGCGAGGAGCTGACCATCACGGTGGAGCGCGACGACGCGGCGATCAAGGCCAAGATCCAGTCCTTCGTCAGCGCCTACAACGACCTGGTCGGCCTCATCAACAGCACGACCACCTACAATTCCGAAGAAAGCACGATGGGTGTGCTGCTGGGGGACAGCGGTGTCAACCAGTTGAAGCGCACCATCAGCCAGCTGGTGACGCGGCCCTTCGCCGGCTTGGACGCGGACGCACGTTACACGCTGCTGGGACAGGTCGGCATCAAGAGCGGCGCCGGCGGCCTGCTCGGCATGGATGAAACCAAGCTGGAGGCCGCCCTGGCCGGCCATCCCGAGGATCTGGCGGCTCTTTTCACCTTCAACGCACGCAGCGACAGCCCGGTCTTCCGCTTCTTCACGCGCCAGGCGGACACACCGGCCGGAGCGGTGTCGCTCAGCGCCGAGTACGATGCCGAGGGCGCGCTGGTGGGCGCCACCCTCAACGGCCAGACGGCGCGGGTGGACGGCCGCCTCATCTCCGGCCCCGAGAATGGCCCCTGGGCCGGATTGCGCATCCTCTTCCGCGACCCCGGCGACGGGCCGGGCACGCGCAGCGGCACGATCACGCTGATCCACGGCGCCGCCGCCGCCCTGACCCGCTCCCTGACGGCATTGACCGACAGCGAGCGCGGCCTGGTCAGCTTCCAGACCAGCCGGCTGGAGAAGTCCATCAGCCGACTGGCCGACTCCATCGAGGACATGAACGCACGACTTGAAGCAAAGCGCGCGCAGTTGACGCGGGAGTACCTGGCCATGGAAAGCGCCATGAGCAGGCTGCAGTCCCAGTCCAGCGCGCTGAGTTCGCTCACCACGTCCTCCAGTTAGGAAAGGGCCCGGCATGAGCCAGGATCTACGCTTCCGCCAGTACCATGAGACCCAGGCGCGGACCGCCGACCGGGGCCGCCTGCTCCTGATGGTCTACGATGCGGCGGTGGGGGCCGTGCGGGACAGTCAGCGGCTGATGAGGGAGGGCGACGTGCCCGGCAAGGGAGTCCAGATGGATCGGGCCATCCGCGCCGTGGGCGAGCTGCGCCAGTCCTTGGACATGGAGAAGGGGCAGGACATCGCCCGCAGCCTGGACCGCCTTTACGAGTTCATGCTGCACCGCATGAGGGAGGCCAACCTGCGCAACGATCCCTCCCACCTGGAGGTGGTGGCGCGACTGCTGGAGGACTTGCGCGCCACCTGGTCCCAGGTCATCCGCCGGCAGGAGCAGGATCCGCCGGCCGAGCAGGGCCGCGCGGCGATCCAGGTCTAGGGGGCCCCCATGCGCACCGAACAGGCGGGGCAGACGCTGCTCAAGGCCTATCAGGACAACATGGCCCAGCGCCAGGCGGAGCGGCCGGGCCGGCCCGCCGCCGAGCTGCGCGGCACATCATCCACGCCGGAGACCGAGGCCGGGGTGGAGGAGCCGCGTCAACCTCGGGAGTTGGGCAAGGGACGACTTCTTGACATCTATGGGTGAGCGGAGTTCCGCTCACAAGGAGCGGATGGGACCTGAGGGGAGGACCTGATGGACATTTCCACCGGCCAAACATCCCAGTTGGGACAGGCCCTGCGCCGTGCCGCGATCGAGGCGCGCTACCAGAGCGTGCGTGATCTGGGTCGTGCCGCCGAGAGCGCCCTGGCGGGCGAGGACCGGGTCGAGATCAGCCGGGACGGGCGCGACCTGGGACGTTTGCGCGGCGTGCTGATGGACGCGGCCGCGGCCCTGCCCGATGTGCGCGAGGAGATCCTCGCCCAGGTGCGGGATAGGATGGCGACGGGCTACTACGATAGGGAGGTTGTCGTGGACCGAATCAGTGATCGCCTGCTGGAGCAGGGCAGTCTGCGCGCGGCCTCCGCTGGCGCTGTCGGCACTCCGGAAGAGGACTACCGGCAGGACCTGATGCGGGAAGTGAACGACAAAATCCAGTCGGGATTTTATACCGATGGCGAAGTAATGAAGTTCGTCGCCGATCGGTTAATGAATATCTATCAAATTGATTCTCATGGAGATAAAGAATAGTTATCGTCTATAAGCTGTTGACCCGCTGTTGCAGGAATTCATTTGCCTCTTAGCTTGAGATCTGCTATAGTTGCGCCCGTTCCGGCTTCCTAGGCCGGTGTGCCCACGACCTGAACTGACAGCGCGAGGATTCCGGCGACCATGGTCGCCATCAGACTATCTGCCTGGACCTGCGTGCAGGTCAAATCCCAATAGCAAAGCCATGACCCGCTTGCGGGACGTGGTGAGTACGGGAGGCTGGGCCGCCGCAGGGCGGCCCACTTTACTCTTATTGGCCCCGGCCGGCCCGATCACTACCTTTTCCTGCCCAAGGAGGTGTCCCGTGATCGAGGTCATCGTCACCAAGGTGAGCTTCAACCCCCAGCAGGGCGGATACATGGTGATCCTGCGTGAGAAGGACTCCGAGCGCTGGCTGCCCATCCTGATCGGGCCGGTGGAAGCCCAGGCCATCGCCGACAATCTGCGGGGCGGGCAGTTCCAGCGCCCCAGGACCTTCGACTTGATGGCCTCCCTGCTGCGGGCACTGGACGGACAGGTGCGCGGCGTGCAGATCAACCGCCTGCATGAGAACACCTTCTTTGCCGAAGTCGTGTTGGAGCGACCCGACGGCGAGCGCATCCGCGTGGACGCCCGCCCCTCCGACGCCATCCCGCTGGCTTTGCGGCTGGGCTTGGCCATCCAGGTCCATCCCGATCTGATGGAGGCCGCCGGCCAGCATGGATTCTCACAAGCGGTGACGCTTGAGGAGTTCATCCTCAAGCTGGAGGGCGAGCTGGACGAGGCGGTGGAGCGGGAGGATTTCGAACAGGCCGTCCGCCTGCGGGACCAGATCCGCTACTATCGAAAGCTGATCCAGCCCGATGAAGAGGGGGAATCCCGCCCATGAGCGGCACTCCTGTCCTGGCCGAAACCCTGCTTGAACATCTGCCCTACCCGGTTTACCTGCGTCCCCGCGGCGCCGGCGCCGATGCCTGGCGGCCCCTCAACGCCGCCGCCCGCCGCCTGGGGGTGCTGGGGCTCCAGTTGTGCGGGGATGGGGCGCCCAGCTCCGGCTTCTGGCGCCTGGAAGCGGGGGAGGAGGAGCTGCTTGTGCCCGGCCTGGATCCCGAGTCCGCCCGGCGCGGCGAGCAGTTGGAGAGCTTCGGCCGCTACACGGGCGGCATCGTCCACAACCTCAACAATCCTTTGAATGCCCTGTCGGGCATGATCCAGTTGATGCAGTTCCGCCATCCCGAGCTGGCCGATCTGGAGCGCCTGGACCTCCAGACCGACGAGTTGGCCGGCCAGATCCGCCTGCTGGGCGACCGCTACCGCCGTCTGCAGGAGTACGAGCGGGGCACCCCTCTCACCTGGGAACTGGTTGTGCACGAGGAACTGCGCTTCTATCGCGCCGACGCGGCCCTCAAGCACCGCTGTGAACAGGAGCTGGACCTGCCGGCCGACCAACCCTGCCCCCTGCCCTACCGCGAGGCCAGCTGGCTCTTCGACCGCTTGTTGGAGTCCATCCTGCTGCTGGTGCGCGAGGACGACATGAGTCCGCTCCGGGTGGACCTGGCCGGGGGCTGGCCCTGCCTGCGTCTGCAGCGGCCCGACCTGGGCCGCGCCGCGGAGGCCCGCACCCTCTTGGCACGGCCCCTCATGCTGGACTTGCTGGCCGGCTGCGGTCGCCGGCTGGACTGGCGCGCCGACGAGGCGGAGGCGGTGGCGGCCACGGCCCCCCTCGACAACTAAGGAGTGCGTCCATGGACAAGAACGATCAGCTGCTTTTCTCCTTGATCCTGCAGTACCAGCAGCTCGCCATGATGGCGCTGGGCAAGGTGGCCCGCCCCGGCGACGGCATGCGCACGGACCTGGAGGAAGCGGCTTACTTCATCGACGTGCTCGCCATGTTGGAGGACAAGACGCGGGACCGCCTGCCCGACGAGCTGGTGCGCATGCTCACATCCGCCGTCACCGACCTGCGGCTGAATTTCGTTGACGAAAAGGCGCGCCTGGACGCCGTCCTGCCGGCCGCCGCCACCGAGGGCGACGCGTGAGCCGCCTCATGATCTCCATCTCCGGGATCCGGGGCGTGGTGGGCGAGGGGTTCAGTCCGGAGGTGGTGGCCCGCTATGCGACGGCCTTCGGCGAGTACTGCGGCGGCGGCCCTGTGGTGCTGGGCCGCGACACGCGTCCAAGCGGACCCATGGTGCGCCAGGCGGTGGTGGCCGGCCTCACGGCGGCGGGCTGCCGCGTGCTGGACGCCGGCGTGGTGCCCACCCCCACGGTGGCCGTGCTGGTGGAGGATTTGGGCGCCGCCGGCGGTGTCTGCATCACGGCCAGCCACAATCCGGTGGAGTGGAACGCCCTCAAGTTCTTCCATGGCGACGGCCTCTTCCTGGACCCCGAGCAGAGCCGGCGTCATCTGGAGATTGCCGCCCGCGGTCCGCACTGCGTCTCCTGGGATCGCCTCGGCTGCCTGGACGCCATCCCCGACGCCGGCGAGGCCCACGTCAAGCGCATTCTGGCGCTGGGCCTGCTCGATGTGCCGGCCCTGCGCAAGCGGGGCTTCCGCGTGGCGGTGGATTGCGTCAACGGCGCCGGGCGCGTCCTGGCGCCCCGCCTCCTGCAGGAGCTGGGCTGCGAGGTGGTCAAACTGGGCGTGGAGGACAGCGGCCTCTTCAGCCGCGGGCCGGAACCCACCCCGGAGAACCTGGGCGCGCTCTGCGAGACCTTGCGCAGCAGCCCCTTCGATCTGGGTTTCGCCCTGGATCCCGATGGCGACCGCCTGGCCCTGGTCGACGGCAAAGGCCGTCCCCTGGGCGAGGAACTGACCCTGGCCCTGGCGGCGCGCCACGTGCTGCGGCAGGAGGCATCCCCCCTGGTCGCCAACGTCTCCAGCAGCCAGATCCTGGACGACGTGGCCCGCGAGGCGGGGGTCGACCTGCACCGCACCAAGGTGGGGGAGATCAACGTCAGCGTGCGCATGCGCCAGCTGGGCTCCGCCATCGGGGGCGAAGGCAACGGCGGCGTCATTCTGCGCGACCTCCACCTGGGTCGCGACGCCCTGGTGGGAATGGCTCTCATTCTGCAATACCTGCTCGAGAGCGGACGGGAGCTGCGCGTCCTGCGCGAGGAGCTGCCCACCTACGCCATGATCAAGCACAAGCTGGAACTGGGAGTGATGGATCCGTCCCTGGCCCTGCTCAAGGTCCGGGAGGCCCTGCCCGAGGCCCGCCTGGACGAGACGGACGGCCTCAAGTTCCTCCTCGATGCGGGAGGCGGCCCGGCCTGGGTGCAGATTCGCGCCTCCAACACGGAGCCAATCCTGCGCATCTTCGCCGAGGCTTTGAGCGACCAGGTGGCGCAGGGCCTGGTGGAGCGGGTGGGACGCGCGCTGGAGAGCTGATCCTTCACCTGCGCCGCACGATGGCGCAAGGAGAGCTGGGCTCGCCGTCCAAGCCCGGCCGCGGATGAAAAGGATGGTCCATGCAGATCGCGCTGGTGACGGGCGAGGTGGTCTCCACCGAGAAGCATGCCGAGTTCAAGGGGCACAAGCTGCTGCTGGTGCGTCCCCTGGGCCTGGACGGGCAGCCCCGTGGCGCGGAGAGCATCGCCCTGGACACGGTGGACGCCGGCATCGGCGACCGCGTCCTGGTGAACAAGGAAGGGGGCAGCGCCCGCCTGGCGCTGGACAATCAGCGGATTCCCGTCCAGGCCCTCATCGTGGGGGTGGTGGACGCTTTCCACATCGATGGGTGAGGCCATGAGCGGGGATATTGTCGACCGCATTGTCAAGGAAGTGCTGGAGCAGCGCGGGGCGAGAGCGGCGTCGGCCGCCCGTCCCCTGCCCGCGCCGGCGGAGCAGCCCTGCGCCGTGACGGGGGCGTCCCGCCACACCGCGGCGCCGCCCCCCGCCTACCAGCCGGATCGTGTCCTGGCCTGCGGCGCCGACCGCGTCAGTTGCACCCTGGGCCTGCTGGACCGCGTGCGGGGCGAGATCGCCCGCATGATCGACCACACCCTGCTCAAGGCCGACGCCGGACGCGCCGATATCGAGCGCCTCTGCCGCGAGGCCCGCGAACACCACTTCGCCAGCGTCTGCATCAACCCCTGCTGGGTCGCCCTCTGCACCCGCCTGCTGGAGGGCAGCACGGTCAAGGTCTGCACCGTCATCGGCTTTCCCCTGGGCGCCACCACGAGCAAGGCCAAGGCCGCTGAAGCCCGCCAGGCCGTGCGCGACGGCGCCCGCGAGGTGGACATGGTCCTCAACGTGGGGCTGGCCCGGGACGGTGAATGGCGGGCGGTGGAGGAGGACGTGCGCGCCGTGGTGGAGGCGGCCGGCCCGCGCATCGTGAAGAAGGTCATCCTCGAGACCTGCCTGCTCAGCGACGAGCAGATCGTCAAGGCCTGCCTGGCCTGCCGCGCCGCCGGGGCGGATTTCGTCAAGACCTCGACCGGCTTCTCCAGCGGCGGCGCCACCACCGAGCATGTCGCCCTCATGCGCCGGGTGGTGGGGGCCGGCATGGGCGTCAAGGCCTCGGGCGGGGTGCGCAGCCTGACCGACGCCGTGCAGTTCATCGAGTCGGGGGCGGATCGCCTGGGCGCATCGGCCAGCGTGGCGATCGTGGGCGGCAAGCCGGCCGCCGGCGGCGGTTACTGACGGCGCACGATGCGCCTTCCCCCTGCCAGGGGGAAGGCCGGGATGGGGGTTTGCCCCAGGGTCCTTGTTTTCGGCCTCGTCGCGACGCTGGACTTGCGGCGCCAGCGCCGCGCTCTTGCACCTTTCTTTCACGGGCGAAAGAAAGGTTCCCAAAGAAAGCCCTCTCCAAGACATTCAGGGCCCTAACTAGGCGGCCTCACGGCCGCCGTCGAACAGAGGGCCCTATCACTTTATGCGGACACCATGGCAGTTGGTTCAGGCCTTCGGCCTTCACGTCACGCCAGGCGAAGCTTCACCTGGCATATCCAAACCTTGTTTTCGGCCTCGTCGCGCGCGCCACGCCGGGACGTCGCGCGCAGCGCGGCGTCTGAGCGTATGCGCGCGCAGAGGCCGAAGAGCCGGTGCCCACAAAGTCCACAGTCGCGCGACCCCGCGCGTGTCACCGCCATGGCTGGGCAGGGTCTGCGAGCCTTTTCTTTGCCCCGCTTTCTTTTCGCGAAAAGAAAGTGGGAAAGGGCGGCGCTTGCGCCGCAAGGCCTTGTCGGACAGAGGGCCCTA
>JAUXWS010000073.1 GCA_030685015.1 bacterium | reverse complement strand
CGCCGGCACGGCGCCCGCCGGCACGGCGCCCGCCGCTGCGGCGCCCGGCCCCTCCTCCGCCTCCACGGCGCGCAGACGGTCGCGCAAGAGGGCGGCCTGCTCGAAATCCAGGCGGGCGGCGGCCTCTTCCATCAGGCTGTGCAGCAACTCGCGGTCGCGGCAGTCCTCCAGGCCGGCGTAGAGGGCCCCGCCCTCCGCCACGCGGCGCGCCCGGGAGGACCCGCGGTCGTACTCCTCGATGCGGCGGGCCTCGTCCAGGACGGTGGTGGTGGCGCGGATCTCCGCCTCCGTCTTGCGCACCGAGCGCGGCGTGACGCCGTTCGCCTCGTTCCAGGCCGCCTGGATCACCCGCCGGCGGGCCGTCTCGGCGATGACCTGGGCCATGGCCGGGCTGGTGGAGTCGGCGTAGAGGATGACGCGGCCCTGCAGGTGGCGGGCGGCCCGTCCCGTGATCTGGAAGAGGCTGCGGGCGCTGCGCAGGAAGCCCTCCTTGTCGGCGTCCAGCACCGCGACGAGGCTGACCTCGGGCAGGTCGAGCCCCTCGCGCAGCAGGTTGACGCCCACCAGCACGTCGAAGACGCCCAGGCGCAGGTCCCGCACCAGCTCGACGCGGCGCAGGCTCTCGATGTCGCTGTGCAGGTAGCGCACCCGGATGCCCCGGCGGCCCAGGAAGGCGGCCAGATCCTCGGCCATGCGCTTGGTCAGCGTGGTGACGAGGACACGCTCCCCGGCCTCGGCGCAGCGGCCGATCTCCTCGGCCAGATCCTCGACCTGCCCCTCCGTCGTCCGCTGGATGATCTCGGGGTCAAGCAGGCCGGTGGGCCGGATGAGCTGCTCGACATAGGCCCCGCCGGCGCGCGCCAGCTCGTAGTCCGCCGGCGTGGCGCTGACGAAGAGCAGGTCGGGGGCCAGCGCCTCGAACTCCTCGAAGGTGAGGGGCCGGTTGTCCAGGGCGCTGGGCAGGCGGAAACCATGCTCGACCAGCGTCTCCTTGCGCATGCGGTCGCCCCGGTACATGGCGCGCAGCTGGGGCAGCGAGGCGTGGCTCTCGTCCACCACAACCAGCAGGTCGGAGGGGAAGTAGTCCAGCAGGCAGGAGGGGCGCGAGCCGGGGGCGCGGCTGTCCAGGTGCCGGCTGTAGTTCTCGATGCCCGAGCAGTAGCCGATCTCCAGCATCATCTCGAGGTCGAAGCGCGTCCGCTGGCGCAGGCGGTGGGCCTCCACGGCGCGGCCGGCCCGCTCCAGCTCCCCCAGCCGCTCCGCCAGCTCGGCTTCGATCGAGGCGGCGGCGCGCTCCAGGCTGCCACGGTCCGTGACGAAGTGCTTGGCCGGGTAGATGGCGGCGGCGGGCTTCTCCCCCAGCACCTCGCCCGTGAGGGGATTGATCACCTGGATGCGCTCCAGCTCGTCGCCAAAGGTGTCCAGACGGAGCGCCGTCTCCTCGTAGGCGGGCTGGATCTCCAGCACGTCGCCGTTGACGCGGAAAGTGCCGCGCTCCAACTGTGCCGGGGCCCGCGTGTAGTGGATGTCCACCAGGCCGCGCAGCAGCTCGCGTCGCTGGATCGGTTCCCCGGCGCGCACCACCACCAGGCCTTTGCGGTACTCCTCGGGATTGCCCAGGCCGTAGATGGCCGACACGCTGGCGACGATGATGACGTCCCGCCGCTCGATGAGCGAGCTGGTCGCCTTGAGCCGCAGCCGGTCGATCTCGGCGTTGATGGACGAGTCCTTCTCGATGTAGGTGTCGCTGGCCGGGAGATAGGCCTCGGGCTGGTAGTAGTCGTAGTAGCTGATGAAGAACTCGACGGCATTGCGCGGAAAGAAGCCCTTCAGTTCGCCGTAGAGCTGGGCGGCCAGGGTCTTGTTGTGGGAGAGGACGAGGGTGGGCCGCCCCAGCCGCGCGATGGTCTGCGCCACGGTGTAGGTCTTGCCCGAGCCGGTCACGCCCAACAGGACCTGGGCCCTGCCCGCGCCTGGCGCGGCGCCGGCGAAGCCTTCCACGAGCTGGCGGATGGCCTCTCCCTGATCCCCGCATGGGGCGAAGTCACTCACCAGGGTGAAGGTGTCGCTCATCCGCCCTTCCTGACCCGGCCTCCGCTCCCGCCGGGGCCGCGCGGGCGGCCTTCGGACAGGGCGGAAGGAACCGTCTGCCAACAACTTCCTTGTGCGGAAGGAAGATAACAGAAAATCGGCCCCCTCGCAAAGCGAGCGGGGAAGCCGTGCCGCGGGCGGCTGACATGTTGACATCCGCTGTCAGGTGGGCCCGGGCAAGAGGACATCGCCCGTCCAGGCCGGTGGAGGGTGGCCGGGCGCGGGGAAGGCCGGATGATGATGCGCCCACTTCGCTCGGCGCAAGGCGCAGCCACGCAGGCAAAGTGGTCGAGCCCGCCGGACTCCCGCGCCTCACTCGTCCCAGTTGCCGGGCGGACAGGGCGCACCGCCCGCGCCGCGATCACACAAGGCGATCTCCTTCAGCCACTCCGCCCAGCGCACGAGAAGACCCTCGGCCGGGAGGCCGGAGCGGCTGTAGAGTTCGACGCTGAAGAGGTCGTCCGGTCCCTGGATGAGCAGTTGGAGGATGGCGAAAGGCGGATCGGCCGACGGGCAGGTCCAGACGATGAGGCGACGGGGGATGGGATCCATCGTGTCGAACCATTGGCTGGCCTGCGGCTCCGCGCACTCGGCGCCCAGCTTCTGCCCGAACAGGCGCTGCACCCGGTCGAAGTCCGCCTCCCAGATGCCGCGCATCAGGGTGATGGTGGCGAAATCCACGCCCGGTTCGCCCGCCGGCTGGCCGGCCACGAAGCTGCGGGTCATGAGACGGGGCTCGGCGTGATGCTCGGCCAGGGTCCAGGCCTCCTCCGCCGGAAAGACGAGGATCGGTCTGGCCTGGCGACTGGTCACGCGCGCCACGTCGCGGGGGTCCTGGGAGCGGGGCGTCAGCTCGACGGCCCGGCTCCCGGTTGGATGGACCGCCAGCAGGCAGGCGGCCAGGGACAAGGCGGCAAGGGCTTTCATGTCTCCTCCTTGGCCGCAATGTACAAAGCCAATGGCCAGCCCCTTTGCTATGATGGACAAGCCGGGCGCGGCCTGGGCGGACGTGCCGGCACGGACTTCCAGATGCGGGGAGGATGATGGCCCATTTCACGCGACAGGCGCGGTCCAATTGGCCGCTGAAGGCTTGGTGTCTCCTGTTCGGGCTGTGTCATGGGACGGAGGCGGCGCCCGCCATGGTGGTGGCGGCCCATCCCCTGGCGGCCGAGGCCGGAGCCGCGGTGCTGGAGGAGGGTGGCACGGCGGCCGACGCGGCCGTGGCGGTCGCCCTGGTCCTGGCCGTGGTCGAGCCGCAGGCCTCGGGTCTGGGCGGCGGCGGCTTCGCCCTGGTGCGCTCGCCAATCGGGACCATCGAGTCCATCGACTACCGCGAGGAGGCCCCGCGCGACCTGAGGGTGGAGGTCTTTTTCGATCCGGCCGACACGCTCCACACCGCCCGCTCCCGCGGCGGCACGGCCGTGGCCGTGCCGGGCGCCGCCGCCGGTCTGGGCCTGCTCCATGAACGGCATGGCCGCCTGCCCCTGGACCGCCTCGCCGCCCCCGCCATCCGCTTGGCGCGGGACGGCTTCCCGGTCAGTCCCTCCCTGGCCGCCCTCATCGGCGAGCGGGCCGGCCAGTTCCTGACGGACAGCAGCTTCACCGCCCTCTTCCTCCCCACCGGCCTGCCGCCCATGGAGGGGGACAGCCTGCGCAATCCGGGGCTGGCCCGCGCCCTCGAGGAGATCGCCGCCGGGGGCTTCGCCGCCTTCCCCGCCCGCCGCGGGGAAGCGATCGCCGCGGCCGTGCGCGACGCGGGCGGCTGGCTGACGGCCGGGGAGATGGCCTCCTACCAGGCCATCGTCCGTGAGCCGCTCCGCAGCCAATGGCGCGGCCACACCCTGGTGGGCGCGCCCCCGCCCGCCAGCGGCGCCCTGGCCGCCATGCAGACCCTGGAGATCCTGGAGCCCCTCGACCTGTCGGCCCTGGACGAGGCGGGACGCATCCACGTGATCAGCGAAGCCCTGCGCAAGGCCCTGCGCGATCGCGCCCGCCATTGCGCCGATCCGGCCTTCCACGCCACGCCGGTGGACAGCCTGCTGGCGCCCGATCTGGCCCGCGCCGCCCTGGCCCGCATCCATCCGGACGCCATCCAGGCCGTGTGGCCGGCCCTGGGTTCGCGGCCCTACTGGGAGGCTCCCGCCGACCAGCGGCGGGACATGGGCAACACGACCCACATCTCGGTCTGGGACGGCGAGGGGGGCGTGGTGAGCCTGACCCAGAGCATCAACTACTTCTTCGGGGCCGGCCTGCTGGTGGACGGCATCCTGCTCAACAACCAGATGGACGACTTCAGCTGGGAGGGGGACAGCCCCAACCTGCCGGAGCCGGGCAAGCGGCCGCGCAGCAGCATGGCGCCCATGATCGTGCTGGAGGGCGGGTCGCCCCTCCTCTGCCTGGGCACGCCGGGCGGATTGCGCATTCCTTCGACGATGGTGGAGATCCTGCTGCGCCATCTCGCGCTGGGGCAGTCCCTCCAGGAGGCGATGGACGCCCCCCGCTGGTATCCGGCGGGCACGACCCTGGTCATCGAGCCGCGCTTCCCGGCCGAGACCACGGCGGCCCTGGAGGGGATCGGCTACCGCCTCTACCCCATGGGTCCCTACGACACCTTCTTCGGTGGCGCCCATGGCATCCGCTCCGCGCCGGTGGCGGGCGGCTCGCTGATCGGAGCCGCCGATCCCCGCCGCGACGGCCGCGCCGTGGAGGCCCGGACGCCGTGAGGGGCCACGCCGTCCTCCTGCCGGTCCTGCTCCTGGCAGGTCTCGCCTCCCTGGCCGCCGGCGCCTTCACGCCGCGCCAGGTCCGCCAGGCGGAGGATGCCTGGCTCGAGGCCAGCGGCTGGGTGCTGGCCCAGCGACGGGCCTCCGGCTCCTGGTCGGAGGCGCTGGACCCGGCCCTCAGCGGCTTGATCGGATCCGAGGACGGCCTCCTCACCACCTCCCTGGGCCAGCTCGACGCCAAGCTGGCGGCGGCCCAGAGCGGCTGGTGCCGGGTGGTGGCCTGCCTGCTCGACAGCCTGGGCATCGGCCCCGCCGACACGGTGGCCGTGGCCATGACCGGTTCCTTCCCCGGACTCAACCTGGCCGTCCTCCTCACCCTCGAGGCGGGCGGAATCCCCTATCGCTGCGTCTCCAGCCTGGGCGCCTCCACTTTCGGCGCCAACGAGCCCGGCTTCAACTGGCCGCTGGTGGAGGACTGGCTGCGCGAACGGAGCCTGCTGCGCATGGGCTCCATGGTGGTGACGCCGGGAGGCAGCGGCGACCGTCTCAACGGCTTGACGCTGGAGGCTGTGCGCGCGGCCGGGGCCGCCCTGCGTCCCCACGGGGAGAGCCTCCACCCCACCAACCTGCATCAGGCGGTCGAGTTGCGGCGGGAGGTCTTCGGGCCACGCTCCCACCTCGCCCTCCTCATCAACATCGGCGGCAACCACGCCGTGCTGGGCGGCAACGATTTCGGGCGCCAGGTGCCGGGCGGCCTGCTGGGTGCCGAGTACGCCCCCCATGTCCAGCAGGGCGAGGGGGAGGCGGGCACGGTCGGCGTCATGCAGCTTTATTGGCAGGAGGGCCTGCCTGTCCTGCACTTGAGCGACATCGTGCGCCTGGCCAAGCGTTGGGGCCTGCCCGTGCCACCCCGCGAGGCGCGCACGCCGGCCGCGGTGGCCAAGGACTGCCGGCCCGCCGCCCGCCCCGCGAGGCGGCCGTGACCTTGTGGCCGCTGGGCGTCATGCTCCTCATCTTCGTCGCGCTCTTCCTCTGGCGGCGCTGGCCCCTGGGTCTCGCCCTGGCCGCCGCGGCGCTGGCGGGGGGCCTGGTGACGGGCCTGCCGCTGTGGACCACGACGCAGGGCGGCCTGGTCGAGCCCGGCAGCTCGGTCTGGCGCCATCTGGTCGAAGGGGGATTCATCTACATCGATCCCATCCTGATCATGGCCACCGCCCTGCTGTTCATGAAGGTGATCGAAGGCAACGGTCTGCTCGCCTCGCTCAGTTGGCTGATCCTGGCCCGCCTGGGCCGGCGCCCGGCCCTGCTGGCCGTGCTGCTGGCCGCCTTCGTCGCCTTCCCCGGCACCCTCACCGGCCTCACCACGGCCAGCGTCCTGACGACCGGCGCCATCGCCGCGCCGCCCATGCTGCGCATGGGCATGGACCGCCGCAGGGTGGGCGCTTTCATCGCCCTGGCCGCCCTGCTCGGCATGGTGGCGCCGCCGGTCAACCTGCCCGTCATGATCATCGGCGGCGGGGTGGACATGCCTTATCTGGGTTTCACCCTGCCCCTCCTCCTCCTCAGCGTGCCGCCGCTGGTGCTCATCGCGCTCTGGCTGGGCTGGGGTCCACTGCGGCGGGGCGACCCGGAGGCCGCCCTGGCCGGCCTCGACCCCGGACCCTGGCAGCGCCACGGCTGGCGCCTGCTCCTGCCCGTCCTCCTCGTCCTCGTGCTGATGGGCGGCCCGCGCCTCTGGCCTGGCCACTTCCCCTCCCTCGGCCTGCCGCTCATCTTCGTGCTGGCCTCCCTGCTGGGCTTGCGGGTGGGCGAGCGCCTGCGCCCGCTGGACGTGGCCCGCGCCGCCCTGCGCCAGGCCCTGCCCGTGATGGCCATCCTCGTGGGCGTGGGCTGTTTCATCCAGATCATGACCGTGAGCGGCCTGCGGGGCGGCCTCGTCATCGCCGTGCTGCAGTTGCCCGAGTGGGCCGCCTGGCTGGGCATGCTGGCCGGCCTGCCCCTCTTCGGGGCCGTGAGCGCCTTCGGCAGCGCCAGCGTGCTGGGCGTCCCCTTCCTGCTGGCCATGCTGGGCCGGCCCGAGATCTGGGTGGGGGCCGGCCTCTCGCTGCTGGCCGCCCTGGGCGACCTGATGCCGCCCACGGCGCTCTCAGGCATCTTCGCGGCGCAGGTGGTGGACGAGCCGGACTACCTCAGAGTGCTGCGCGTCTGTCTGCTGCCCGCCCTCGCCATCGGCCTGTGGGCCCTGGCGCTGATCTACTTCGGCGGACCGATGGCCGACTGGCTGGGGGGACGATGAAGCTCCTCTTCTGGATCTACTGGGCCCTGGCCGGCCTGCTGGCCCTGGGCTGCCTGGCCGAGCTGTGGCGGCGGGAGGCCTCCTGGCGCGAGGCGGCGACGGCCGCCCTCGTCCTGGTGCCCTTCCTCCTGCGGGTGCTGCTCATCAAGTGAGCGGGCGGCCCGGGCGGACCTGCTCAACAACGGCGAAGGAATGATGAAGGCGAACGGGGCGCGGCAGAACACCGGGAGTTGGGGGCGGCGCGGCCTGCTGCTGGCGGGGGTCGCGCTCCTGGCCTGGGCGGCGGGGCGGGATTTCCTCGCCCAGCGCCGGGTGGAGCCGCTCTTCCCCGGTCCAGGCCTGGCCGGGCAGCACCGGCTGGCGGACTGGCACCCGGCCCTGGCCGGCACCCGGGGTGACACGGAGCTCTTCCGCTTCGCCGGCGCCGTGCCGGGCGGCCGCGTGCTGGTGCTGGGCGGATCCCATCCCAACGAACCGGCCGGGCACCTGGCGGCCGTCCTGCTCGTGGAGAACCTGCAGGTGGAGCAGGGCGAGATCTGGGTCCTGCCCCGGGCCAACGCCTCCGCCTTCACGGCGACGGATCCCCAGGAGGGCACGCCCCAGCTCATCGTCCTGCCCGCCGCCGACGGTCGGCCGCGCGCTTTCCGGGTGGGGGGACGCGGCACCAACCCGCTCGACCAGTGGCCCGACCCCGAGATCACCATCCACCGGCCCAGCGGGCAGGCCCTCAGCGGCAACGAGGTGCGCAACCTCAACCGCAGCTTCCCCGGCCGGGCCGATGGCTGCTTCACCGAACAGGTGGCCTGGGCCATCCGGCGCCTGATCGAGCGCGAGGGGATCGACCTCCTCATCGACCTGCACGAGGCGGCCATCGAGTACCCGGTGGTCAATGCCGTGGTGGCCCACGAGGCGGCGGGCGAGCTGGCCGCCGAGGCGGTGTTCGGCCTCGCCATGAAGGAGATCCAGATCACGCTGGAACCCTCGCCGCCCCGGCTGCGCGGCCTCAGCCACCGCGAACTGGGGGACGCCGTGCCCGGCCTGCTCGCCACCTTGCTCGAGACGGCCAACCCCGGCCAGGGCCGCCTGCGCGGCCGCACCGACGCCCGCCAGATCCTGGCCGGCGACGACCCCTGCTACCAGGCGGCGGCGGCCATCCCGGGCATGAACAAGGTGCCGGTGGACTCCACCGGCCTGCCCCTCACGCTGCGGGTGGGCCGACACCTGGAGGCGGTGCGGGAGCTGTGCCTGGCCTTGGGGACCCTTCAGCCGGACAAGGCCATCCGCTACGCAGGCTTGCCCGAACTGCCCGAGCTGCTCGAGCGCGGCCTCTCCCCCTGGCTGGCCCCCGCCCCCTGACCCGGCCAGCCGCGGGAGATTGCCGGGCAGGTCGAGTCCGGCCCGTCCCCCCTCCGCATCGTGGATCAGCGGTTCGCCCGAGGCGGGGCCGGAGACCGGATCAGCCCCGCAGGGCGGCGTAGCGGCCGTTGACCATCCCCGCCGGGCGCACGGTGAAGGCGACGCCTTCCCAGGGACTGTTGACGCCCAGGGTGAGCGCCTCGGCGCCGCGGTAGGTCCAGGAGCAGGCCAGGTCGAGCAGGGTCAGCTCGGCGGGCGTGCCCGCTTCGAAGCCGGCCGGGGGCAGCCCCAGGATGCGGCGGGGACCGGCGCTGAACAACTCCAGGAGGCGCTCCAGGTCGCAGGCGCCGCTCTCCACGAGGGCGCGGTGGGCCACGGCGAAGGCCGTCTCGAGGGAGGCGCAGCCGAAGGGGGCGAAGGGGTACTCCTTGTCCAGGTCGTCGAACTCGGCGGGCCGGTGGTCGCTGCAGACAGCGTCCAACACCCCGGCGGCGGCGGCGGCGACCAGGGCAAGGCGGTCCTCCTCGGGGCGCAGGGGCGGCAGCAGCCGGGCGGCCGGGTCGTAGTCCAGGCAGCGCCCATCGCTCAGGGCCAGATGCTGCGGGCTGCAATCGGCCGTCACCAGCGCGCCCCGCGCCTTGGCGGCGCGCAGCAGGGCGATGCTCTCCCGCGTGCTGATCAGCTGCAGGTGCAGGCGGGCCTCCTCGTACTCGGCGACGCGGATGCCCAGCTGCACGCCCAGGTCCTCGGCCAGGCGCGGCGTGCCCTTGAGGCCCATGCGCAGGCTGGCGAGACCCTCGTGCACGTGGCCTCCCTCGAAACTGGCATCGCGCGCCAGCTCGAAGAGGGGCAGGCCGAACATGCGGCTGTAGCTCAGCGCGCCGCGCAGGGCGGCGGCGCCCCTGAGGCCGCGGTTGCCCTCGCAGTAGCCGGCCACGCCGGCGCGGGCCAGCTCGCCCAGGTCGGCCAGCCGCTCGCCTTTCAGCCCCTGGGTGACGGCCCCCAGCGGCAGGAGGGTGACGGGATGCTCCTCGGCGCGGGCCAGGAGGAACTCGATCGCCCCCGCCGTGTCGCCCGCCGGCTCGTTCTCCGGCGTGAGGCAGACCGCCGTGTAGCCGCCCGCCGCCGCCGCGTCCAGGCCGCTTTCGATCGTCTCGCGGTCCTCGTGGCCGGGCTCGCCGAAGCGGGCGCGCAGGTCCACGAAGCCGGGCACGACGAGCAGTCCCTCCAGCTCCAGCACCTCGGCGTCCTCGGCCTCAAGCCCGGGGCCGCGGGCGGCGATGAGGCCGTCCTCGATGAGCAGGTCCTCCACCGCGTCCAGGCCGGTGGCCGGATCCAGCAGGCGGGCGCCCTTGAGCAGCAGGCGGGCGCCCTCGATCAGGTTCAGCTCAGTGCTCACGGGTCTTGCCTCCCAGCAGCAGGTAGAGGACGGCCATGCGCACCGCCACGCCGTTGGTCACTTGTTCCAGGATGACGCTGCGCCCGCCGTCGGCCACGTCGGAGGCGATTTCCACGCCGCGGTTGATGGGGCCGGGGTGCAGGATGAGGAGATCATCGGCGGCGTGACGGTCCAGCCGGTCGGCCGTCACCCCGAACTCCTCGTGGTATTCGCGCAGGCTGGGGAAGTGGTGGGCGTTGTGCCGCTCCAGCTGGATGCGCAGCACGTTGAGCACCTCGCTCTGCTCGATCGCCTCCTCCACGTTCCAGAAGACCTCCACCCCCAGGTCCTGGATGTGGCGGGGGATGAGGGGGGCTGGTCCGCAGACCTGGACCCTGGCCCCCAGCTTCTGCAGGCCGTAGATGTTGCTCAGGGCCACGCGGCTGTGCAGGATGTCCCCCACCAGGGTGACGCGCTTCCCCGCCAGGCTGCCCAGGCGGCGGCGCAGGGTGAGGAGGTCGAGCAGGGCCTGGGTCGGGTGCTCGTGGGCGCCGTCGCCGGCGTTGATGATGACGCTCTCCAGACAGCGGCTAAGGAAGAGGCAGGAGCCCGGCGCGCTGTGGCGCATGACCACGGCGTCGATCTTCATCGCCTCGATGTTGGCCGCCGTGTCGCGCAGGGTCTCGCCTTTCTGCGTGCTGCTGGACGAGGCGCTGAAGTTCACCGTGTCGGCCGAGAGGCGCTTCTCGGCCATCTCGAAGGAGATGCGGGTGCGGGTGGAGTTCTCGAAGAAGAGGTTGACCACGGTGATGCCGCGCAGGGTGGGCACCTTCTTGATGGGGCGCTCCAGCACCTCGAGGAAGCTCTCCGCCGTGTCAAGAATGAGATGGATCTCCTCGGCGCTGTAGTCCTCCAGACCCAGCAGATGCTTGTGGCGCAGGCCGGCGATGCCCCCGCCCACGGCGGACCCGCCGCCCGCCCGCTCCTCCTCCGCGCCGCGGCGGAGCTGTTCCTGAAGCCCGGTCATGCCTCCTCCCCCACTCTCTCCACCAGCCACACGCCCTCCTCGCCGTCCACTTCCTTCAGCTTGACGCGCACCTCCTCGCCGATGGAGGTGGGCACGTTCTTGCCCGTGAAATCCGGTCGGATGGGCAGCTCGCGGTGGCCCCGGTCCACCAGCACGGCCAGCTGGATGCGGGCCGGACGACCCAGATCCATCAGGGCGTCCAGGGCGGCGCGTACCGTGCGTCCGGTGAAGAGCACGTCATCCACCAGCACCAGGTTCAGGCCGTGGATGTCGAAGTCGATGTCCGTGGCCTGCACCTCGGGCTGCTTGAGCTTCATGCGCCAGTCGTCCCGGTAGAAGGTGACGTCCAGGCTGCCCAAGGGCAGGCCGCCGGCGGGCAGGCGGCCCGCCTCGATCTCGCGGATGCGCTCGTGCAGGCGCCGCGCCAGGAAGACGCCGCGGGTCTGCATGCCCACCAGGGCAAGGCCCTCCACCCCCCGGTTCTTCTCGATGATCTCGTGGGCCAGCCGCGTGACGGTGCGGGCCAGCCCCGCCTCGTCCACCAGCTGGGCCTTGCGCCGGAAGCTCATGCCCCCTCCTCTCGCCGGCGGACCGGCATGAAAAAAACCGGAGGCGCCCAGGGCGCTCCGGTGGTTGTCAGGCGGATGCAGGTCTTCATGGCGACTCCCTTGGGGCCTCGCGGGACCGGGTTAAAGGGTGCGGCGCGGGGTCGCGACCGGGCCCAAGATGCCGGATCCGGGCCTGAGGAGCAAGGTCCGGGACGGGCCGCCTCAGGACGGCAGGCCCGCGCGCAGGCGGAAGGCCAGTTCCCACAATCGGTCGATCTCGCCGCGCTCGATGACCTCGAGGGGTTTCAGGCCGCCGAAGGCCTCGTTGGGCAGGGTGAGCCAGCGACCCAACGCGGCGGGTTCCATGACTTCACCCAGCGCGTCGCACAAACGCTTCACCTCAAGATAGTTGCGCTGAAGCTTGTCGACTCGGGTTCCCTTGCTTTCCACTTCGGCCAAAGTGCGCACGGACACATCCACCAAGCGCCCGAAAGCCTCGCGCGCCAGCCCCAGCAGATGGCGCAGTTCCAGCTTGGTCTCCCGGCCCACCGTGACCACCTGGACACCGTGCATGCCCGGCACAGCCACTCCATAGGCTTGGGCCAAGGGTTCGGCCGTTCCCGTCGCTTTTGCTCTGCCTGCCATGCTACACCCCCATATCCATTGCCTCAAGTCGAATGTGCTCTTTTACATGAAAATTTGCAAGCAAAATTTCATGCAAGACTGCATGCAGTCAACAGGCCAGAGGATGTGGAGGCAAGTCGCCGGCGGCCATCACCAGCAGCTCGCTTCCCGGCAGCAAGCGCTCTGGAAACACCACCAAGTTGCTTCCATGTGGATCTTGGACCGAGGGTGCCAGTAGTCCCTCGAAACCAAGCTCGAAGGCACACCGGCCCACGCTTTGAGTCCCGGCCTCACCTCCCTGGTGCTGGATGGCGGCCCATTCCTCCAACAGGTCGCGCAGGCGGAAACCCACCCGGCGGCGCACCGAGGTGTCTGTCAGATCCAGGAGGCGTTGCACGCGAAGGTGAAGGCCGGCCAGCACGCGCGGACGAATCTGGGCAGCAGAAATGCCGTTGCGCAGGAAGAGCTGGTAGGCCTCCTTGACGGCAGTGACAGGACTCAAGGAGACGTACACGGCGCGCATCCCGGGTGGATTCCACCGACCGCCGTAGCAGCTTGCTCCATGGCCGGAAAGCAGATCCCCTTCCGTGGCGTACTTCATGCCGACGGAACGGAAGCCCACCCCGTCAAATGCCATGGCATGGGGCAGACAGGCCAGGATCCGTCCCCGCAGGGCCTTGTCAGCATCAGGCCGGGCCGCTTGAAACTTCGGCTGTGAGGTCATCCGCGAAAGGCCAGCCGCTCCTCGATGGCGGCCAGCAGCGGCGTGCGCCGGGCGTGGAGGGCCTCCTGCAACCCGCGCGCGCGGCGGTCCATCTCTTCCGCCCAGGCCTTGTCGGCGATGCCCGCCAGATTGATGCGCACGTTCATGGCCGCGCCATCGCAGGCGCTGCCCAGGCAGAGGGCGGCCACGCCGGCGTCGGACAGACTGTTGGGATTGCCGCGCGCGGCCACGGCGACGGCCAGCTCCAGGGCCGGGCCGCACAGCTCCACCACCTGGAAAGGGATGAGCGTGGCGTGCCGGTTGGCCTCCTCCAGGGCGGCGCCGCGGACGGCTCTCTCCTCGTCGCTCCCTTTGGGCAGCTTCATGGCGGCCATCACGGCGGCGAAGGCCTCCGTGTCCTCGTCCATGAGCCCCAGGAAGCGCGCCTTGAGGCGCTGTCCCTCCGCCGCCACGCGGTCCATCTCCTCGTCATGCCGGCCCAGGCCCTTCTTGCCGTGGGTCAGGTTGGCCACCATGGCGGCCAGGGCCGCCCCCAACGCGCCGCAGAGGGCGGCCGTGGAGCCGCCGCCGGGGGCTGGGGCGTCGGAGGCGAGCAGGTCGGCGAAAGCGCCCAGGTCCAGGTCCACCAGGCGGCCGCTCCGTCGGGACACGCGGTAGTCCACCACCTTCTCCTCGGCCTTGAAGGGGTAAAGCTCGGAGAGGCCCATGCTCTGCACCGCCGTCTCCAGCAGCTCGGCCTCGCTCTGGCCCGTGCAGCGCCCCTGCCTGGCCAGGTAATGGCGGCCCGCCTCGAGCAGGGCCTCCAGCGGCACCAGGCCGACGACCTCCGCCCCCGTCACGCGCAAACCCGCCTTGGCCGCCTCCTCCACCGCCGCATCAAAGGCGACGGCCATGGGCGTGACGCGGAAGTCGGTCAGGTTCATGCTGATCTGGGCGCGGCGGAATTCAGGGATGTACCAGCCCACGCACTTGGTGGCGGGCAGGCGGCCCGGCTGGCGCAGCTTGTTGCCGGCGGCGTCCTTGAGGATCTTGCCCTGGGCATCCTTGGCCAGGCGGCCCTTCTCGCGCAGGGTGATGGCCACGTCGTGGGCGCGCGCCGCGTCGCGGGTGTTGAGATTGAAGTTCCAGGCGATGAGGAAGGGCCGCGCGCCGATGACGGTGGCGCCCGTGCGCTGCTGGCGCTCGCCGAAGATGGCGGGGCCGAAGTCGGGCCGCCAGGCGGGGTCGGCCAGCTTCTGGCCCAGGCCCTCATACTCGCCGGCGCGCACTTCGGCCAGATTGCGCCGCTGCTCGCTGCGGGCGGCCTGCTCGTAGAGGTAGACGGGGATCTCCAGCTCGCGGCCCACCCGCTCCCCCAGCCGCTCGGCCAGGGCCGCGCACTCCGCCATGCTGATCCCCGAGACCGGCACGAAGGGGCAGACGTCGGTGGCGCCCATGCGCGCGTGCTCGCCCTGGTGGCGCCGCATGTCGATGGTCTCGGCCGCGGTCTTGATGGCCTGGAAGGCCGCCTCCAGCACGCTGTCGGGATCCCCGGTGAAGGTGACGACGGTGCGATGGGTGGCGGCGCCGGGATCCACATCCAGCAAGGTGACTCCGGGCACGGCGGCGATGGCGGCGGTGATCTGGTCGATCCTGGCGCGGTCGCGGCCCTCCGAGAAGTTGGGGACGCACTCGACGATGGCGGGCATGGCTTCCTCCGGATCTATCTGCATGGCGGCCTGCAAGGTAAGGAGCCGCTCGTCATCCCGCCGCATCCAGGCCGGGGGCAATGCTACGTTGCGCCAAAATTGGGGGCGGTGTGAGTGGAATCCATTTGGTGAGGCTGGGCGGCTGGATCCTGCGCCTGGGCGCGCTCTCCCTGCTGTGGAAGACGGGCGTCCTGCTCCGCCAGGCCCTCCAGCTGGGCTTGGAGCCCGTCCTCCTCGCCTGGCTGCTGCCCCTGGCGGCGGCCGGGGGCTGGGGCAAGGCCCGCTTCGTCATGCGCCGCCGCATGGTGGCGAACCGGGACCGCCTGCTCGCCCACCGCGGCCGCCTCTGGCCCTGGCAGCTCTACCCGCCCCAGCTCTTCGCCTTCATCGCCGCCATGGTCATGCTGATGGCCTGGCTGCGCCAGATCTTCGCCGGCCGGGCGCTGCCCACCGCCCTGCTTGGCGCCATGGACCTGGCCATCGCCGCCGCGCTGCTGGCCTCGGCGGGCATCTACTCGGCAGCCGGCGAGGGGAGCCTGGCCCGGCCAACCGGCGGGAGGCCCGGTCCGACATCCCCCTGACATTCCGCCCCCGCCGCCGCTGCACCTTCCTTCATGCTGAGTGGACACACCCTGATCGTGGCGGGCGGCTGGGTCCTGCGCCTGGCCAGCCTCATCCTCCTGCTGGTCGCCTGGCGCCTCTTCAGCCGCGCCTTCGGCCTGGGCCTCGGCGCGGGGCACTTCGCCTGGTTGCTGCCATTGGGATTGGCCCTGGGCGTGTTCAAGGCACGCCGTGTCATGCGGCGCATCCTGGCGGCCAACGTGGCCTGGCTGCGCGGGCGGGAACGGGTGCCGGCCTGGCGCGTCTACCAGCCGCGGCTGCTGGCGCTCATCGCGACCATGATCGCCCTTTCCAGCTGGCTCAAGCTCCTGGCGGCGGAGAGCCCCTGGGGCCTGGCGGCGCTGGGCGGGCTGGATCTGGCGGTGGGAACGGCGCTGGGGCTGTCGGCCGGCCTGCACCGGACGGACAGCAGCCCCGCGACTGGACCCGGCCACCCCTGATCGCGCCGGACCCGGCCGGGGGAGCCGGGCCCGTGGGATGCATGACCGGCCAGGCAAACAGGCTAGCAGCCTTTCGGGCTTGGGCCTTCGATGGGATTCGCGCCCATGTCGAGGGCCATTCGGCGGAGATTTCGCGTCGCGTAATGGTATTTGCTCGCAAGAAATCTGCGTCGAATGGGACCGACAGGCCCGACGCGAGCGTCGGGTGGGGCGATGAAGACCGCGAAGCGGCCAAGTCCGACAAGCTGCTAGATGCGATAACCCGACGGGATCATCGTCTCCCGCGGCACCACGATGATCCCCTCGCGGATGTGGACGTAGTCGTCGGTGTAGTCCTCCAATCCCCGCTCGTTGACCAGGTGCACGTCGGCGCCGATGCGCGCCCCCTTGTCGATGATGGCGTGGCGGATGGTCACGCCGCGGCCGATGGCCTGGGGCAGCTTGCCGGGCGGCGGGTTGCGGAAGTCGTACTCGTCGGCGCCCATGATGATGGAGTCGGTGATCTCGGTGTCGTTGCCGATCACGGAGCGGATGCCGATGATGGAGCGCTCGATGCGGGCCCCGTTGATGTAGCAGCCATCGCAGATGAGGCTGTCCGTCACCTGGCAGCCGGACAGGCGCGAGGGCGGCAGGTAGCGGGCATTGGTGTAGATGGGGCGCTCCGGGTCGTAGAGTTCCACCTCGGGCACGCGCTTGGTGAGCATGAGGTTGGCCTCGTAGAAGGAGCGGATCGTCCCGATGTCCTCCCAGTAGCCCTCATGGCGGTAGGCGCGCACCGGCTCCTCCTTGAGGGCGGCGGGGATGATCTCGCGCCCGAAGTCCGTGCAGGAGCGGTGGGTGGTGAGGAGGCGCTCCAGGGTGTCGAAGCAGAAAACATAGATGCCCATGGAGGCCAGGAAGTGCCCGTCGGGCTGGGCCAGGCTGTCGAGCAGGGCCTCGTCCCCGGGTTTCTCCACGAACTCCGTGATGCGGCCGCCCTTGGTCCGCATGATGCCGAAACCGCGGGCGCTCTCGCGCCCCACCGCCGTTGTGGCCACCGTGATGCTCTCGGCCGAGTCCATGTGGGCGGTGATGAAATCGCGCAGGTTCATGGAGTAGAGCTGGTCGCCGGAAAGGATGAGCACGTGGGTGGGCTGGTAGGCGCGCAGGTGGGGCATCACCTGGCGCACGGCGTCGGCCGTCCCCTGGAACCAGTCCGGATTGTCCAGGGTCTGTTCGGCCGCGAAGACCTCGACGAAGCTGCCGCGGAAGTCCCGCATGACATAGCTGGACTGGACGTGGCGATTGAGGCTGTAGCTGTTGAACTGGGTCAGCACGAAGACCTTGCCCAGCCCGGCGTGCAGGCAGTTGCTGATGGGGATGTCCACCAAGCGGTACTTGCCGCCGAAGGAGACGGCGGGTTTGGAGCGCTTCATGGTGAGCGGCATCAGGCGCGTGCCGCGTCCACCGCCCAGGATCACCGTGACGACCCGGTCCAGCCGATCCATCCGACCCCCCCTCTGCTTCCCGCCCTTGTCGACCGCGCCGGATCCTCCGCCCGCCTCGGGCGGCGCCGGGATCAATCCAATGTCGTCAACCGCTCCACCAGAAAATCGATGCCTGCCGCCACCTGGACAATGGAATCCGCCGCGTTCCAGGCCGGGGTGCTGACCAGCCGGTTGCGCTCATCCAGGCAGATCCCGTCCGGGGCGCAGTCCACGTGCTCGGCGCCCCAGGAGCGGATCGCCTCCGCCGTGGCGGCGTCCTGGCCGATGGTGACCCGCGGCCGCGCCCCCTCCGCCCCCAGCACCCGGGCGGCGATCACCGGCGCGATGCAGATGAAGCCTTGCGGCTTGCGCGCCTGATGGAAGGCCCGCACGATGCGCTCCAGCTCCGGCAGCACGGCCATGCCCGCCCCATCGAAGGCGAAACTGCACAGGTTCTTGGCTGCGCCGAAGCCGCCGGGCAGCACCAGCGCATCGAAGGCGGCCGGATCCAGCCGGTCCAGGGGCTGGATGGCGCCCCGCACGATGCGGGCGCTCTCCGTCAGCACGTTGCGGCTCTCCCCCGCCACCGGTTGCCCGGCCCGGTGGTCCACCACATGGGCCTGGACCTGGTCCGGCGCGAACCAGGCCATGGCCAGGCCCCGCCGCTCCAGGGCCAGCAGGGTGAGCACCGCCTCCTGGATCTCGGCGCCGTCCAGGAAGCCGCAGCCGGCCAGCACTCCCGCCACCTTCTTGGCCATGATTCCCTCCCATCGCCCAGCGAACGCCCCTGTCACCCCAGCGAAAGCTGGGATCCCAAGCGCCGCGCTAAAGAAAGCCCTCTCCAAGACATGCAGGGCCCTAACCAGGCGGCCTCACGGCCGCCGTCGGACAGAGGGCCCTAGCACCTGATGCGGACACCGTGGCAATTGGTTCAGGCCTTCGGCCTTCACCAACAAGCGGCCCAATCGTCCCGCGCGAAGCGGCATTGCGCAGACTTGATCCCTGTCTTCGGCCTCGTCGCGCGTCGCGGCGCCGGGTCTTGCGGCGCCAGCGCCGCGCTCTTGCACCTTTCTTTCACGGGCGAAAGAAAGGTGCCCAAAGAAAGCCCTCTCCAAGACATCACCGGCCCTAACTAGCCCGCCTCACGGCGGGCGTCGGACAGAGGGCCGGATGACATGAGCCGGCTGCCAATGGCAAGTGGTTCAGCCTTCGGCTTCACCGCGGGAGACCTCCTTTCCCCAGCAAGGGGGAAGGCCAGGATGGGGGTTTGCCCCAAGGCCCTGATTTCGGCCTCGTCACGCGTGGTGGCACCGGGTCTTGCGGCGCCAGCGCCGCGCTCTCGCACCTTTCTTTCACGGGCGAAAGAAAGGTGCCCAAAGAAAGCCCTCTCCAAGACATGCAGGGCCCTAACTAGGCGGCCTCACGGCCGCCGTCGCACAGAGGGCCCTATCACCTGATGCGGTCCCCATGGTGATTGGTTCAGGCCGAGGGCCAACCACAGGTTGGCCCTCGGCCTTCACCTCACGCAGCCATGTCTCAT
>JAUXWS010000072.1 GCA_030685015.1 bacterium | reverse complement strand
CACGGGCGGATGCAGCCGACCCGGATACTGAGGCCGAGTATCTCTCGAATGGATACCGCGGCTGATCCGCCCGCAGGACCGGCGCGGGGCGCGGCACTGCCACGGGCGGATGCAGCCGACCAAGACATCGCGGCTGAGCAGCTTGTGAATGGATACCGCGGCTGATCCGCCCGCAGGACCGGCGCGGGGCGCGGCACTGCTAGGGGCGGATACGGCCGACCAAGACACCGAGGCCGATCTACTTCTGATCAGGTTCAGCGGCTGATCCGCCCGCAGGACCGGCGCGGGGCGCGGCCCTGCTAGGGGCGGATGCAGCCGACCAAGACACCGAGGCCGATCAGCTTCTGATCAGCCAACCCGAATGAGGCGCGCGTCCGGTGGACGCGCGCTTCTCATTTGGAAGGGTAGATCTGGTTCAGTAGGCGAGCGCGAAGAGGACACGCCGAGTGCTGGGCTGGCCGCTGAACACGCAGCGGCCGGCCTCCTCCGGCCAGTCGAAGGGCAGGCAGCGGATGGTGGCCTTGGTCGCCTCCTTGATGGCTGCCTCGGTCTGGGTGGTGCCGTCCCAGTGGGCCTCCACCCAGCAGCGATCGGCAATGGCCGCCTGGAACTCCTCCCAGCTCTCCACGCGGCGGGTGCCGGCCTGGCGGCGCTCCAGGGCCTGGCGGAAGAGTTCCTCCTGCATCGTCTCAAGCAGGCCCTCGATCCGCTCCTCCAGCTCGGCCAGGCTGAGAATGAGCTTCTGGCGGCTGTGGCGCAGGACAAGGCAGACCGTCCCCTGGGCGGCGTCGCGGGGGCCGATCTCCAGGCGGAAGGGGATGCCCTGCTGCACCCAGCCGAAAAAGCGGTCGGCCGGACGCTTGTCCACATCGCCGTCCCAGATCACCTTGAGGGCGCCCAGCTTCCCCTGCAGCAGCTCATAGGCGCGGCGGGCGAAGGGCTCCACCGCGCCGCGCTCCTCCTCGCTCTTCCACAGAGGCACCACCACGCCCTTGCGCGGCGCCATGCGGGGCGGCACGACGAGGCCGTCGTCATCGGAGTGGGCCATGATGAGGGCGCCCACCAGGCGGGTGGAGACGCCCCAACTGGTCGTCCAGGCCAACTGCTCGGTGTTGTCCCGCCCGGTGAAGGTGATCTCGAAAGCGCGGGCGAAGTTCTGCCCCAGGTTGTGGCTGGTGCCCATCTGCAGGGCCTTGCCGTCCTGCATGAAGCCCTCGATGCAGTAGGTCGCCACCGCGCCGGGAAACTTCTCCTGCTCGGTCTTGCGGCCCTTCACCACCGGGATGGCCAGGAAGTCCTCGGCGAAGGCGCGGTAGACCTCGAGCATGCGCAGGGTCTCCTCCTGCGCCTCCTCCGCCGTCTCATGGGCGGTGTGGCCCTCCTGCCAGAGGAACTCGCTGGTGCGCAGGAAGAGGCGCGTGCGCATCTCCCAGCGCAGGACATTGGCCCACTGGTTGATGAGAATGGGCAGCTCGCGCCAGCTGCTCAGCCACTTGGCGTACATGTGGCCGATGATCGTCTCGCTCGTGGGCCTGATGTAAAGCGGCTCCTCCAGCTTCTTGCCGCCGCCGTGGGTGACCACCGCGCACTCCGGGGCGAAGCCCTCCACGTGCTCGGCCTCCTTGGTCATGAAGGACTCGGGGATGAGCAGGGGGAAATAGGCGTTGACGTGGCCCGTCTCCTTGAAGCGCCGGTCCAGGTCGGCCTGGATGCTCTCCCACAGGGCGTAGCCGGTGGGGCGGATGACCATGGCGCCCTTGACGGGGGCGTAGTCGGCCAGCTGGCCGGCCTTGATGACGTCCAGGTACCACTCGGAATAGTCCTGGGCGCGGGGCGTGATGTTGCGGGCCACGATGCGTCCTCGTTTCAGTGTTTGGCGCCCAAGATACGCAGAGTCGCCTCTTCCTGCGTTCTCGTCGAAAAAAAGCAGGGCAAAAGCAGGGCAAGGGAATGGCTCGCAGGCCCAGATTGACACTGTGTGACACGCGAGGGGGTCGAAAACATGGCTTGGCGCATGCCCCATCCCCGCCTTCCACCCGGAGCGGGGAAGGTGGCAGGCAGCGAACCCCCATCCCGGCCTTCACCCTGGCAGGGAGAAGGAGGTATCACGCGGTGAAGGTCGAAGACCTGAACCAGTGACATGGGTGACCGGCTCATTTGATGCGGCCCTCTGTCCGACGCCCGCCGTGAGGCGGGCTAGTTAGGGCCGGTGATGTCTTGGAGAGCGCTTCTTTGGCCCACCTTTCTTCTCGCCAGAAGAAAGGTGGGAAGGTGGCGTGGCGCTTGCGCCGCAAGACATGGGAAATGCTGGAGTGGCACATGGGATCCCAGCTTTCGCCGGGATGACAGGACTTGGAGCGGCCCGTGGGATCCCAACTTTCACTGGGATGACAGAACCCTGCCGGGAGGACAGCGACAGCCGCAAGCCCAGCGGCCAGCGTCAGTCCCGCCACAAGGGGCAGGTCATGCAGCGCGCCCCGCCCCGCCCGCGCACCAGGTCGCTGCCCGCGAAGCGCACCACTTCGACGTGGGCCTCCTCAAGGGCGCGCAGGGTGTCCACATTGCGGTCATAGCAGAGCACCTGCCCGGGCTTGAGGGCGAAGGTGTTGGCCGCGTCGTTCCATTGTTCGCGCAGGGCGGCCACGATGTGGGCCTCGGCCCGCGCGTACTGCTCCGCCGAGCCGCCCACCGTCACCGTCCAGTCCGGCTCGACCAGGCCGCACTCGGCCAGCCCGGCCAGCACCATGGCGTGGCGCTCCCGGCGGCCGTCGTCGTGCAGCACCTCCAGCCGGGTGCCGGCCAGCAGCTCCTCGGGCAGGGGTCCGGTGTAGGGGTGGCCCAGCCTTTCGCAGAGTCGCTGGGCCTCCTGGGCGATGCGGGCGTAGAGGTCGGGCCGCTCCCAGAGATAGGGCATGGTGAGGATGCGGCTGTGGTCGAGGAAAGTGAGGACCGTGTCCAGGTGCATGAAGTCGCGCTTGGCGGGCAGCCAGATCTTGAGCAGGCGCCGCACCGGCGTGTGGGCGAAGAGCCAGGCGGCCAGGGCCTCGGCCCCCGCCTCGCTCGTGCGCTCGCTGATGCCCACCATCACGGTCGATTCGTCCGGCACCAGCACGTCGCCCCCTTCGACGTGGGCTTTGGGCAGATCGAGCAGACCGTCCCAGATGAGCAGTCCGTCGAAGCGGGGATGACGGCGGAAGACCTCCCGCAGCAGCAGGCTCTCGGCCCGGCGGGCGGGCCAGCAGGGATGGCCGATCACCAGGGCGCCGGGCACGGCGAAGGCCGGGTCGCGCTGGAAGTACAGGTTGGGAAGAGGCTGGATGAGGGAGCGCGAGTTCAGCCAGGCCTCGTCGGGAAAGCCGTGCACCAGATGCCAGGGCTGCAGGCGCCGCCAGTCCACCGCCTCCAGCACGCGGGGCGGGAGGAGGGACTCGTAGAGCGCGCGGCGCTGGGTCGGTTCGGCGCAGATCTCCTTGAGCAGATCCATCAGGAAGAGGACCTCCACCCCGTGCTGGGCCAGCAGCAGGGAGAAATCCTTGTGCTCCTGGCGGGCGGCGTCCAGGTCCAGGATGTCGTCGAAGAGGAGGGCGTCCTTGTTCCAGGGCACGGTCTTGCGGTGCTCGAAGCCCGGCTGGTGCAGGAGCACGGTGCGCAGCGGGGCGATCTCGGACTGGATCCGGACGGGCATGGGCGACCTCGGATTTGATCGGCAGCCAATGTGCGGCAATGCGTCGAACCAATCCCCATCGCTATCGGGATCGCTATCGGGATCGCTATCGGGATCGATATCGATATCGATATCGATATCGATATCGAACTCCTCCCTCGCGACGAGATGGCTGCCCTGCCGGCATAGCTCTCACACCCGCGCATCGAGCAGGACCGAACCAGGGACGTGGTACTCGATCCCGATCCCCATAGCGATCCCGATAGCGATTCTGGTCCTGATCATGACTTTGATCTGTCCACCTGTTAATCCGTCGTGCAAAGCCCATGAGGGGCATGGAAATCCAACACCGCTTCCTTAGCTTGGCCCGCGTGAGTAACCGTCACGGAAAGGCATGCGCCCACCCATGAGTCCGCTTCCCTGGCTGCATCAAGCGGAACCCCGCGTCGTGGATGCATACTACCAACAGTACTTGAGCCAACCCGAGACGCTGCCCGCCGATTGGCGGCGTTTCTTCGAAGGCTTCGAGTTCGCCCGCCAGGCTCCCGAGGCCTTGGCCGCCGCCCGCCGGACGGGCGGAGCGGAGGAGGACATCTGCGGCGAACCGATGCGCCGGGTGCGCGAGGACTTTGCGCGGGAGAGCCGCGTCCTGGCCCTCATCGACGGCTACCGCCTGCGCGGCCACTTGTTCACCCGCACCAATCCCGTCCGCTCGCGGCGCCCCTATCGGCCTCCCCTCGACCCGGAGACCTTCGGGCTGGAGGCGGCCGACCTCGACCGCCCCTTTCACGCCGGCTCCCAACTGGGCCTCGGCACGGCGCCCCTGCGCGAGATCATCGCCTTCCTCGAGGAGACCTATTGCCGCTCGGTGGGCGTCGAGTTCCGCTACATCCGCCATCCCGTCGTCCTGGACTGGCTGCAGCAGCGCATGGAGGGGTCGCGCAACCAGCGCTCCTTCGCGCCCGAGGAGCGCCGCCACGTCTACCGCATGCTGACGCGGACCGTCCTGCTCGAAAAGCTCCTCCACACCCGCTTCACCGGACAGAAGCGCTTCTCGATCGAGGGGGTGGACGCCGTCATCCCCGCCCTCGACGCCATCATCGGGTCGGGGGCGAAGCTGGGGATCGAGGAGTTCGTCATCGGGATGCCCCACCGCGGCCGCCTCAACGTGCTGGTCAACGTGATGGGCAAGCCCCTCGCCCAGCTCTTCGCCGAGTTCCAGGACCTGGACTACGAGGACGTGGATTTCACCAACGACGTCAAGTACCACCTGGGCTACTCCTCGGACCGGGTGCTGGCCGACGGTCGCCGCGTCCACCTCAGCCTGGCGCCCAACCCCTCCCACCTGGAGGCGGTGGATCCGGTGGTGGAGGGGATCGTGCGGGCCAAGCTGCTGGCCCGCCACGGCGGCGACGAGAGCCGGATCGCCCCCCTCCTCATCCACGGGGACGCCGCCATCGCCGGGCAGGGCATCGTCGCCGAGGTGCTGCAGATGTCCCGGCTGCCCGGCTATCGCACGGGCGGGACCATCCACCTCGTCCTCAACAACCAGGTGGGCTTCACCACGGGCTACCTGGAGGGCCGCAGCAGCACCTACTGCACGGACCTGGCCAAGACGACCCTCTCCCCGGTCTTCCATGTCAACGGGGACGATGTGGAGGCGGTCATCCACGCGGTGGGCCTCGCCCTCGAGTTCCGCCAGGAGTTCAAGCGGGACGTCTTCATCGACATCCTGGGCTACCGCAAGCACGGCCACAACGAGGGCGACGAACCCCGTTTCACCCAGCCCCTGCTCTATGAGGCGATCGCCCGCCATCCCGACGCCCTGACCATCTATCGCCGCCAATTGGTGGAGCAGGGCCAGATGAGCGAGGCCGAGGCGGGCGAGATCGAGCGCGCCTTCCGCGCCGAGATGGAGGAGGAGCTGGCCGCCGCGGCCCGGATGACGGTCGTGCCCATGCGGGAGTCCCTGGGCGGTGTGTGGCGGGAGCTGCGGCGCGCCCGGGATGAGGACTTCGAGCAGGTCTCGCCCGCCACCGGTCTGGCCGACGCCTTCCTGCTCGACACGGGACGGCGCCTGCTGGCCCTGCCCGGCGACCGCCCCCTGCTGCCCAAAGCGATCCGCCTCTACGAACAGCGCCGCACCCTGCTCGAGGAGGGTCGCGCCCTGGACTGGGCCCTGGGCGAGGCCCTGGCCTTCGGCACCCTGCTGCGCGAAGGTCACCCAGTGCGCCTGTCGGGTCAGGACAGCGTGCGCGGCACCTTCAGCCACCGCCACGCCGCCCTCACCATCGCGGACTCCGCCGAGCGGTGGATTCCCCTGGCCAACCTGGAGGAGGGCCAGGCGCCCTTCACCGTGCTCAACTCGCCCCTGAGCGAGTACGGCGTGCTGGGCTTCGACTACGGCTACAGCGTGGCCACGCCCGACGGCTTGACCATCTGGGAGGCCCAGTTCGGGGACTTCGCCAATGGCGCCCAGATCATCTTCGACCAGTTCATCAGCTGCGCCGAGACCAAATGGCACCAGCACAGCGGGCTGGTCTGCCTGCTGCCCCACGGCTACGAGGGGCAGGGCCACGAGCACAGCAGCGCCCGCCCCGAGCGCTTCCTGCAGCTCTGCGCCGGCGCCAACCTGCAGGTGGCCAACGCCACCACGCCGGCCAACTTCTTCCATCTGCTGCGGCGGCAATTGAAGCGGCCCTTCCGCGTGCCGCTCATCGTCCTCTCGCCCAAGAGCCTGCTGCGCCACCCCGCCGCTGTCAGCCCGCTGGCCGACTTCGGACCGGGGACGGCCTTCCGGGACGTGTTGGACGACGAGGAGGCCGATCCGGGCCAGGTCCGCCGCGTTCTGCTCTGCAGCGGCAAGCTCTACTACGAACTGGACGCGGCCCGGCGCGAGGGAGGACGGCGGGATCTGGCCATCTTGCGCCTGGAGCAGCTGGCCCCGCTGCCCACCGCCCGCCTGGCCGGGGCGCTGGACCGCTGGTCCGGGGCGGAGCGCTGGATCTGGGTGCAGGAGGAGCCGGAGAACATGGGCGCTTGGAGTTGGCTGCAACGGGTCTTCCGCCTGCGGCCGCTGGAGCTGGTGAGCCGCCGCGCCGCCGCCGCCACCGCCACCGGCATGGCGCGCCGGCACCGGGCCGAACAACGGATGCTGATTGATCGGGCCTTTGCCTGAGACAGGAGGAGCCATGACGGTGGAAATCCGCGTGCCCAGTCCGGGGGAGTCCATCCAGGAAGTGACCATCGCCGCCTGGCTGAAAGGCGACGGCGAGCCGGTCGAGGCGGACGAGGAGATCCTGGAGCTGGAATCGGAGAAGGCCACCCTGATGGTGGCCGCCCCCGCCGCCGGCGTGCTGCGTGTGGCGGCGGCGGCGGGCAGCACCCTGGCGGTGGGCGCCGTGGCCGGCCACATCGAGGCCGACGGCGCCGCTCCGCCGACCCGCCCCAGCATGGCCGAGGCGGCCGCCCTGGCCACGACGCCAGCCTCCACGGCCATCGCGCCGGAAGGGCCTGCGGCCGGGGCGCCGGCCCGCTCGCCCGCCGCCCGCAAACTGATGGCCGAACGGGGCCTCACACCCAGGCAGGTGGCGGGCAGCGGACCGGGGGGACGCATCACCAAGGACGACGTGCAGACCGCCCGGGACCGCCTCGCCGATGCTCCGCCAACGCCCGCCGCGGCTCCGGTGTCCGCCGCAGAGCGCACGGCCGGGGCGGAAACGCGGCGGGAGACGCGCACGACGGTCAGCACCCTGCGCCAGAAACTGGCCGAGCGCCTGGTGGCCGTGCGGCGCGAGACGGCCATGCTCACCACTTTCAACGAGGCGGACCTGGGCGCCGTCATGGCCCTGCGCGCCGCCTGGCGCGAGCGCTTCCGCGAGCTGCACCAGGTCGACCTGGGCATCATGAGTTTCTTCGCCGCCGCCGCCGTGCGCGCCCTCCAGGAATTTCCCATGGTCAACAGCCGCCTGGAGGGGACGGAGCTGGTGGAGCCGGGCTACGTGGACCTGGGCATCGCCGTCAGCGCGCCCAAGGGCCTGGTCGTGCCGGTCATCCGCGACGCCCAGGACAAGGGATTCGAGGGGCTGGAGGAGGAGATCGCCCGCCTGGCCGCCCGGGCCCGGGAGAACCGCATCACCATCGAGGAGATGACGGGGGGCACCTTCACCATCAGCAACGGCGGCGTGTTCGGCAGCCTGCTCTCGACGCCCATCCTCAATCCGCCCCAGTGCGCCATCCTGGGCCTGCACGCCATCCAGGACCGGCCGGTGGCGGTGGCGGGCCGGGTGGAGATCCGCCCCATGATGTATCTGGCCCTGTCCTACGACCACCGCCTCATCGACGGGCGGGAGTCGGTGGGCTTCCTCAAGCGGATCAAGGAGCTGGTGGAGGAACCCGTCCGCCTTCTGCTCAAGGTCTGAGGGAGGCGGCGGGAGGAGGCGGGGAGCCCGGTGGCCCCGCAGGATGAACGCAAGGAGGCGACGGGTTGAGAGTTGACGTCACCATCATCGGGGGCGGCCCGGGCGGCTATGTGGCCGGCATCCGCTGCGCCCAGCTGGGCCTCTCCGTGGCCCTGGTCGAGAAACATGAGCGCCTGGGCGGCACCTGCACCAACGTGGGCTGCATCCCCTCCAAGGCGCTGCTGGACTCCAGCGAACACTACCACCACGCGGCCAAGGCCTTCGCCGGGCACGGCATCCGCCTGGACAAGCTCTCGGTGGATTGGCCGGCCATGCGGGCGCGCAAGGACAAGGTCGTGCAGCTGACCGCCCTGGGCATCGACAAGCTGATCGAGAAGAACAAGATCCAGCGCCTGCACGGGGTCGCCCGCTTCCTGGCGCCCACCCGGGTGGCGGTGGAGGGGGCGGGCGGGACGGTGGAGATCGAGAGCGCCCACATCGTCATCGCCACCGGCTCCAAGCCCCTGGATCTGCCCTTCTGCCGCATCGACAAGGAGCGCGTCATCTCCTCGACGGAAGCGCTCCAGCTGCCGGAGATCCCCAAGCGCCTGCTGGTGATCGGGGCGGGTGTGATCGGCTTGGAACTGGGCAGCGTCTTCGCCCGGCTGGGCACCAGGGTGGAGGTGCTGGAGGCGCTCGAGCGCTGCCTGCCCGCCATGGACGCCGACCTGGGCAAGGAGCTGGAGCGCAGCCTCAAGAAGCTGGGTTTCGCCTTCCACCTGGGCGCCCGCGTCAGCCAGGTGGAGAACCTGGGGAGCGAGGTGCTGGTCAAGGCCACCTCGGCCAAGGGCAAGGAGCTGGAGCTGAAGGCGGACTACTGCCTGGTCGCCATCGGCCGGCGGCCCAACACGGAGGGCCTGGCGCTGGAGGCGGCCGGCCTGAAGACGGACGGACGGGGCTTCATCCCGGTGGACGGCCAGTTGCGGACCCGGGTGGCGGGCATCTGGGCCATCGGGGACGTGATCGGCGGAGCCATGCTGGCCCACAAGGCGGAGGAGGAGGGCGTCTGCGTCGCCGAACGCATCGCCGGGCAGCAGCCCCAGCTCGACCACCGCCTCATTCCCGGCGTTGTCTACACCTGGCCCGAAGTGGCGGCGGTGGGCAGCTCCGAGGACGATCTCAAGCGCGAGGGCCGGGCCTACAAGGCGGGCAGCTTTCCCTTCATCGCCCTGGGGCGGGCCCGGGCGGCGGGGGAGAAGGAGGGCTTCGTCAAGATCCTGGCCGACCCCGCCACCGACGAGATCCTGGGCGTGCAGATGATCGGCCCGCGGGCGGCGGATCTCATCGCCGAGGCGGTCGTCGCCATGGAGTACAAGGCGGCGGCGGAGGATCTGGCCCGCATCTGCCACGCCCACCCCACCTACGCCGAGGCCATCAAGGAGGCGGCCCTGGCGGTGGACGGCCGTGCCCTGCATCTATAGTCACGCATCGAACACCAGATAGACGGGAAGCCCCATGACCCACCTGACCGACCCCTTCGCGCCCTTCCAGGTCGCGGCCGACGACTTCAAGAGCATTCTCTTCCAGGGCATCGCCACGGAGCACTACCTGCCCGCCATCGAGGAGGGCCTCCGCCGCACGCGAGCCAAGGTGGAGGAGATCAAGGCCAACCCCGCCCCGCCCGATTTCGCCAACACGATCGTCGCGCTGGAGCGGGCCAGCGAGGATCTGGACCTGGTCGCCGGCATCTACTTCGTGCTCTTCGGCGCCCACGGCACACCCGAGCACCAAGCCCTGGCCGAGCAGATCAGCCCCAAGCTGGCCGAGCTGTCCAGCGACCTGAGCCTTGACCCCGCCCTCTTCGCCCGCATCCAGGCCGTGTACGGGCAGCGGGCCGCCCTGGGCCTCGACCCCGAGTCGGATCGCCTCCTGGAGAAGACCTGGCTGGGCTTCACGCGCAACGGCGCGCTGTTGCCCATGGACAAGCAGGAGCGCCTGCGCGCCATCGACCAGGAGCTGTCCACCTTGAGTCCGCAGTTCTCCCGCAACGTGCTCAAGGCCACCAACGGTTGGGACCTGCACCTGGGCACGGAGGAGGAGCTGGTCGGCCTGCCCGAGACGGTGCGGGCCGGCCTCGCCCAGGAGGCCCGGAAGCGGGGCAAGGAGGGCTGGGTGGTCACCCTCCAGGCACCTTCGATGGTGCCCTTCATGACCTACAGCGCCCGCCGCGACCTGCGCGAGCAGGTCTGGCGCGCCTACAACGGCCGGGCCTACGGCGGCGAATTGGACAACCAGGGCCTGCTCAAGCGCTCGGTCGCCCTGCGCCACGAGCGGGCCGCCCTGCTGGGTTTCCCGGGCCATGCCGCCTATGTGCTGGCCGAGCGCATGGCCTGCGACCCGCCCACCGTCATGAGCTTCCTCGACCGCCTGCTGGCGGCCAGCCGTCCCGCGGCGGAGCGCGACGTGGCCCAGGTGGCGGAGCTGGCCCGCGCCGAAGGGGGTCCGGCCGAGCTGATGCCCTGGGATTTCGCCTACTGGTCGGAGCGGCTCAAGAAGCAGCAGCTCGACTTCGACGAGGAGGTGCTGCGCGCCTACTTCCCGCTGGAGAAAGTGCTGGAGGGCATGTTCCAGGTGGCCGGCCGCCTCTACCGTCTGCGCTTCGAGGAGCGGCGGGACGTGACGGCCTGGCACGAGGACGTGCGCGTCTTCCGCGTCAGCCGCGACGGCGCCCTGGTGGGCCTCTTCTATGTGGACCTCTTCCCGCGGGACACCAAGCAAGGCGGCGCCTGGCAGACCACCCTGCGCGATCAGGGCACCTGGCGCGGGGAAATGACCCGGCCCCACGTCGCCATCGTCTGCAACTTCACGCCGCCGGCCGGGGAGCAGCCCTCCCTTCTGCGCCTGGACGAGGTGCGCACCCTGTTCCATGAGTTCGGCCACGCCCTGCACAGCCTGCTCAGCGAGTGCCGCTACCAATCCATGGGCGGCACCAGCGTCTATTGGGATTTCGTGGAGCTGCCCAGCCAGATCATGGAGAACTGGATCACCGAGACGGATGCCCTCGCCCTCTTCGCCGGGCACTGGCAGACGGGCGATCCCGTCCCGGCCGACCTCATCGAGAAAGTGAAGAAGGTGCGCCGCTTCCAGGCCGGCTACTCCAGCCTGCGCCAGCTCAACTTCGCCCTGCTCGACATGGCCTGGCACCTGAACGATCCGGGCGAGGTGGGCGACGTGGCGGACTTCGAGCGCGAGCGGCTGGCCTCCACCCGCGTGCTGCCCCTGGTCGAGGGGACAGCGAGCAGCCCGGCCTTCAGCCACATCTTCGCCGGCGGTTACTCCAGCGGCTACTACAGCTACAAGTGGGCCGAGGTGCTGGAGGCCGATGCCTTCGAGCAGTTCCAGGCGGAGGGCATCTTCAACCCGGCCACGGCCGAGAGTTTCCGGGCCAACGTGCTGTCCCGGGGCAACAGCGCCCATCCCATGGACCTCTACGTCGCCTTCCGCGGCCGCAAGCCGGATCCGGACGCCCTCCTGCGACGGGATGGCCTGCTGGCCTGAGGGTGGAGCCCTTGGGGCCGGGCGGCTGGGGGCCAGACCGCTGGAAAGCCGTGGCGGGGCGTGGAAGCGCGGGCCCAAGCTTGCACCCGCCGTACCACGGAACTACTTTCATTGGTGAACCGGACAGACGATGCGTGAAGCTCGCCTGTTCTTCGCTTAACGAACCCCCGCTCGGGGGGCGTGATGGGTGGTGGGCTCGCAAGAGCCTGTAGTTCAACGGGTTAATTAAAGGAGAGACCCGTGAGCCGTGCGTATATCAGCAAAATACTGGATGGAGTGAAGACCAACCATCCGGGACAGCCTGAGTTCCACCAGGCGGTCGAAGAGGTGCTCATGAGCCTGGAGCCCGTGCTGGCCCGGCATCCTGAGTTCGAGCAGAACGCCATCCTCGAGCGGATGGTGGAGCCCGAGCGCGTCATCATGTTCCGTGTGCCCTGGGTGGACGACCAGGGCAAGGTCCAGGTCAACCGCGGCTTCCGCATCGAGATGAACAGCGCCATCGGCCCTTACAAGGGCGGCCTGCGCTTCCACCCCACCGTCAACCTCAGCATCCTCAAGTTCCTGGCCTTCGAGCAGGTCTTCAAGAACGCCCTCACCACGCTGCCCATGGGCGGCGGCAAGGGCGGCAGCGACTTCCAGCCCAAAGGACGGAGCGACAACGAGGTGATGCGCTTCTGCCAGAGCTTCATGACCGAGCTGTCCCGCCACATCGGCCCCAACACGGACGTGCCGGCGGGCGACATCGGCGTGGGCGGCCGCGAGATCGGCTTCATGTTCGGCCAGTACAAGCGCCTGCGCAACGAGTTCACGGGCGTGCTGACGGGCAAGGGCATCGCCTGGGGCGGCAGCCTGATCCGCCCGGAGGCGACGGGCTACGGCGCCGTCTACTTCCTTGAGGAGATGCTGAAGAAGAAGGACCAGGACCTCAAGGGCAGGACCGTGTCCATCTCGGGCTACGGCAACGTGGGCACCTTCATCGTCGAGAAGATCAACGAGCTGGGCGGCAAGGTCGTCACCCTGGGCGACGAGTACGGCTACGTGCACGACCCGGATGGGATCAAAGGCGAGAAGCTCGTCTACATGAGCACGCTCTGGGCCGTCTACCGCAAGAGCGCCAAGGAGTACGCCGACAAGTTCGGCTGCCAATGGGTGCCCGGCAAGCGCCCCTGGGAAGTCAAGGTGGACATCGCCATGCCCAGCGCCTGCGAGAACGAGCTGGACGGCGCCAGCGCCAAGGCCCTGGTCAAGAACGGCTGCATCGCCGTGGTCGAGGCGGCCAACATGCCCTGCACGCCGGAGGCGGTCGAGCACTTCCACGCCCACAAGGTCCTCTTCGCCCCGGGCAAGGCGGCCAACGCGGGCGGCGTGGCCACCAGCGGCCTCGAGATGAGCCAGAACAGCCTGCGCATGAGCTGGAGCCGCGAAGAGGTGGACGGCCACCTGCACCGCATCATGAAGAACATCCACGAGGCCTGCTACGCGGCCGCCGAGCAGTACGGCTCGCCGGGCAACTACGTGGTGGGCGCCAATGTCGCCGGCTTCCTCAAGGTGGCGGGCGCCATGATGGACCAGGGCATCGTGTAAGGATCATCCAGGGCATGACCCGACGGCGCCCCCCGCCAGGAGGGCGCCGTTTCAGTTCTCATCCGCGGGGGTGATCCGGCGCCATCACCGGGGACAATCCATGCGCCTGCTTGAATTGAGGGAATGCCATGTCCACCGTCCAGGTCACCCAGCTCCACGTCCTGGCCGTCTACGTCAGCGACTTGGCCGGCGCCCGCGACTTCTACACGACGCATTTCGGTTTCACCGAGGCGGGCGGGATGCCGCCCGGCCTGCTGTTGGAAGGCGGCGGGGCCACGCTCTACCTGGAGGCGGGGCGCGCCCCCCGGGACATGGAGCCGGAGCCGCCCTCCGCCGAGATCTGCCCCTGCTTCGGCCTGGAGAGCGTCAGGGCCGGCTGGGCGGCCCTCTCCGCCGCCGGTCTGCATGTGCTGATGCCCTACATCGAGTTCAGCCCCGCCTTCGCCATGTTCGCCGTGGCCGATCCCGACGGCAACCGCCTGGAATTCGCCGGCCGGCCATGAGCGCACGGAGGGACCAGGCAGGTCCGGCCCCGTCCTCGTGCTACCTTGCTCCCGGCCGATGCAACCTTCAGGTCTGCTGAGGAGCCTTCATGACCCGCAACCGCTTCGACCACATCGCCGGCTTCCAGGAGCTGATCCAGCACCGGGTGTCGGAGATCCTGCTCGTCGCCAGCCTTTACGACGCCTTCCTACTGGCCCAGGACGGCCAGCTGCAGGATCTCATCGCCAGCGAATTCGCCAGTCTCAACCTGGTGCACGCCCCCAAGATCACCCGCGTCTCCCGGGCCGGCAAGGCCCTGGAGACCCTCAAGGCGGGGCAGCCCTGCGACATGATCCTGCTCACGGTCAACGTGGGCGACATGCATGTCCTGCAGCTGGTGCGGGAGCTGCGCGGGGCGGGCATCACGATCCCGGTCATCCTTCTGGCCTACGATGCCCGGCACCTCGCCCCGCTGCTGGGGGGCCCCGAGGCGGACCTGATCGACCATGTCTTCGTCTGGCAGGGAGATTTCCGCATCCTCATCGCCATCGTCAAGCTGGTGGAGGACCGCCTCAACGTGGAGCAGGACTCCCGCGTGATGGGCGTCCAGTCGGTCATCCTCGTGGAGGACAACGTCCGCTTCTACAGCAGCTATCTGCCCGCCATCTACAAGGAGATCGTCCAGCAGGCCCACCGGCTGATGGACGAGGGGCTAAACCTGGCCCACAAGGTGATCCGCATGCGGGCGCGGCCCAAGATCCTCCTGGCCCGCACCTACGAGGAGGCCTGGCGCGATTTCGAGGCGCACCGGGAGAACCTGCTGGGCATCATCACCGACCTCGAGTTCCCGCGCGCCGGGGAGGTGGACCCCGACGCCGGCCTGCATCTGATCCGGGCGGTGCGCGCCCGCAGCCCGGAGCTGCCCATCCTCCTGCAGTCCAACCAACCCCACGTGCTGGAGCTGGGCGAGCAGCTGGGGGTGGGGGCGGTGCGCAAGAACAGCCGCAACCTCCTGCGCGACGTGCGCGGCTTCATGCGGGACAACTTTGGTTTCGGGGACTTCGTCTTCCGCCTGCCCGACGGCACGCCCATCGGCCGGGCGCGGGACCTGCACGCCCTGGAGCGCGCCCTGGAGACGGTGCCCGAGGAGAGCCTGCGCTTCCATGCCGAGCGCGGCCATTTCTCGAAGTGGCTGAAGGCGCGCACCGAGTTCGGCCTCTCGCGCCTGCTGGAGCCGCGCCGCGTCAACGAATTCCCTTCGCTGGAAGCCATGCGCCACTACCTGATCGAGGCCCTGGGCGATTACCGCCTGGACCGCACGCGCGGCATCGTCAGCGAATTCCATCCCGAGACCTTCGATCCGCGCAACAGCCTGGCCCAGATCGGCAAAGGCTCCATGGGCGGCAAGGCGCGGGGCCTCTCCTTCGTGCGCCACCTGCTCTCCCTGGGCGACCTGGGGGAGCGCTGGCCGGGCATCCGCGTGGCCATCCCCCCCGCCGTCGTGCTCTGCACGGAGGTCTTCGACCAGTTCGTGGAGCTGGGCGACCTGCAGGACTTCGCCCTGGACTGCGACGTCGACGAGCAGATCCGCCAGCGCTTCCTGGCGGCCATCTTCCCGCCGCTCTTCCAGATCGACCTGCGCCACGTGGTCGAACTGCTCGACGGGCCGCTCGCCGTGCGCTCGAGCAGCCTGCTGGAGGACAGCCAGTACCAGCCCTTCGCCGGCATCTACCGCACCATCATGCTGCCCAACAGCTCCGCGGACCACGAGCAGCGCCTGCGCGAGCTGATCGACGCCATCAAGCTGGTCTACGCGTCCACCTACTGCCAGGCGGCCAAGAGCTACATGCGCTCCACGCCCTACCGCATGGAGGAGGAAAAGATGGCGGTCATCATCCAGCGCCTGCAGGGGGCGCGCCATGGCGACCACTTCTACCCGGCCATCAGCGGCACGGCCCGCTCGACCAACTTCTATCCAACAGCGCCGGCCATGGATCGAGACGGGGTGGCCAGCGTGGCTCTTGGATTGGGCCATCTTGTCTCCGAGGGCGCCGAGACGGTGCGCTTCTGTCCCCGCTATCCGCGCCATCTTGGCATGTTCATGCACGCCGGCGAGGCGCTGCAGTACGGGCAGAAGCAGTTCTACGCCCTGCGCCTCACCGGGGACAGCCATGTGGGCGCCACCGAAGGCACGGAGCTTGAGACGCTTGAGCTGGACCAGGCCGAGCGGGACGGCACCCTGGCCTGGGTGGGATCCGTCTACAGCCCGGAGAACGACGCCGTCTACGACGGCCTGTCGCGGCCGGGGGCCCGCTTCGTCAGTTTCGCGCCCGTCCTCAAGCACGATCTCTTCCCGCTGGCCGAGATCATCTCCCGTCTGCTGCGGGTGGGCTCCCGTGGCATGAGCCGGCCCGTCGAGCTGGAGTTCGCCGTCAATCTCTTCCCTACGGGCGGCGAGACGATGGAGTTCAGCGTCCTCCAGATGCGGCCCATGGTCCTTTCCCAGGAGCTGGATGAGCTGAACCTGGAGGTGGATCCCGCCCGGGTCATCTGCCGAAGCAGCTCGGTGCTGGGCGCGGGTCGCCTGGACGACATCCACGACCTGCTGGTGGTGGACGTGGAACGCTTCGAGCGTCGCCACAGCCGCGAGGTGGCGGCTGCCGTGGGCGACTTCAACCGCACGCTTGTCCAGGAGCAGCGCCCCTTCCTGCTGGTGGGCGTGGGGCGCTGGGGCAGCTCCGATCCGTGGCTGGGCATCCCGGTCAGTTGGGATCAGATCTCGGGGGTGCGGGTCATCGTCGAGGCCGGTTTCCGCGACCTGATCGTCACGCCATCCCAGGGTTCGCATTTCTTCCAGAACCTGACGGCGCTGGGGATCGGCTATTTCACCGTCAATCCGCAGCAAGGGGAGGGCGAGTTGGACTGGGACTGGCTGCTGGGACAGCCGACCTTTCAGGAGCGGGGTCACGTCCGACACCTTCGTCTGGAGCAGCCGCTCTGTGTGCTGATGAACGCGCGCAGCCGCAGCGGCGTCATCCTGCGCCCGGCGCCGGCCTGATCGATCCCGGAGGCGGTCTAGCGGGAGCCGTGGCCTTCCTCCTCCGTCGGCGGGTCCGGCCACGCCGTGGCAGGACCTGCCATGCTGGACCACCGGGTCCCCAGTTCGAAACATCCTCCCTGCCTGAGCTTGCCTCATGCCCAGGCGCCCCCCGTGGCAGTCATCAAGAACCCTACGCGAGCACCGTCCCCATGCGAGGCGATCAGATCAGTTTATGTATTCGCTACACTTTGACTATGCCAAGAAGGGAATAAGCGTTGGCTTGGCCCCGAAGTATTGTCCAAATTCCGACAGTCGTGATCAATTGTCCGCCGCGTCAGCCCTTCGGCAAGAGAAAGTGATTGAAACTCAACAGGATATTGAGTGCGGCAAATGGCGCGCCCTTTGCTCCCCCCAGCTGTGATGGGAACGTCAATACAGCAATAGGGGGGACCATGAGGCAGAGCTTGATTCAGGTGGTCGGCATCGGCGCCATGCTGCTGCTGGTCGGCAAAGGGGCGGAGGCGGTCCAGGCCTGGGGCTTTGACTCGGACTCGGAGGGCTGGCTGGTGGCCGACCTGACCCAGGGCGGACCCTACCATCCGCCCCTCGCTTATACAAGTCTATCGCACAGTTCCGCCCAAGGCTTCCCGGGCGGTCAGGTCTTCCGCAGCGATCCCGGCCCCAACACTTTCGCCTTCTGCATGCCGGCCGAGGCCTTGAACAACGCCCAGCACTATGTGGGAGGTCGTCTGGAGTTCGCCCTGCGCTCCACCCAGCAGGATTACAGCGACGAGGCCCTGGTCATCCTGGCCAGTCCGGACCACACCCTGCTGGGCGACATTGCCGTGCCGGGTGTCCAGTGGACCACCTACAGCGTGCCATTGACCGCCGCCACCTTTCGCCAGGAAGGAGGCGGCCCGGTGAACGACGCGCTGTTCGCGGACATCATGGCTGATCTTGAAGCGCTTTACATCGTGGCCGAGTACGGCGCCGGCACCAGCGAGCGGACCCATTTGGACTCCGTCCGTCTGTGGGGTCCCTGCCCCACCCTGGCCGTGCCGTCGCTTGGCGCCGGGGTGCTCGTCGTGGCGGAGGAGCCCTTCCTGCAGTTGTCCTGGACGCCGGTGCCGGGTGCCGGGGTCTATGAGATCCTGCTGCTGGAGACGCCCTGGGGTCGGGGGCAAAGCCTGGCCATCACCAGCGACACCATCTGGACCGGGCCGGCCAGCGGCGACCAGGTGGGCGCCTTCAGGGTCAAGGCGCGCTGCGACTGATCATCGAGCTGGTGACGGGAGCCGGAGACCCCCAACTCAGGCTGTGGTGAACGGCTGTGCCCGGCGCCCTGGTCTACGATGTGCTGGAGCTGGATTCGCCCTGGGGTGGGGCCACGGTCCTGGCCACGACCGGGGAGCTGGAATGGATGGTGGCGGCGGATCCGCCCATGACGCGGGTCTTCCAGGTGCGAGCCCGCTGCGAGGGATGGGACAGCGACTGCTGGACGTAGGGACACGCCATGGCGTGTCCCTACTACCCCGCCCGGACTCGAACCAGGAACATCAGGACCAAAACCTGAGGTGTTGCCAATTACACCACGGGGTAAAGGACGGGCCGCAATGTGGCAAAGCGTGACGCGGCTTAGAAGGGGCGCGCCCAGCTCAGCCGCCAGGAGCTGAGGCCTTCGACCCGGGTGGCGGCCTCCTCCCCCTCGCGCCGCCACTGGATCCAGTCCGCCTCCAGCCGGAGCACGCCCAGATCGCGGCCGGACGTGGTCGCCAGAAGCAGGCCCATCGAGCAGCCCAGCTCCATGCCGCGGCGCTTCTCCAGATGCCCGGCCAGGAAGGGCGCCTCATCCGCGTCCATTCCCTCCCGATGGGCCAATCCACGGTCGCCCCCCACATTGCGTCCCATGGGGTTGGCGCCATGCACCAGATGGAAGTGGTTCGCCGAAATCAGGATGAGGGGATCGGCACGCAGGCCGGGCAAGACGAGGGGCCGGTCGGCATTCCATTCATGGCGCCAGCGCCATTCCGTGGCCCGCGTGTTGGGGTCTTCGAAGGGTCCCAGGGAGGCACGGCCGTGGCTCCATTGGCTGACTTGCCAGCGATGTGCGCCGAAGTAGGGCCGCGCCCGCGTGTGCTGGATCCCCAGCCAGCCCAGCCCGGGCAGGGCCAGGGAGCCAAGTCTCATGCCGCCCATGCGGCCGTCCCCGCGCCGCCAGACGGGAAGCGGGCAGCCGTCGAGGGCGATCCGCGAGGCGGTGCGCTGTCCCTCCAGCGCGCGGCCCCACTCACCCAGGGTGTAGTCGTCCACGGCCAGCTCGCCGGACAGCATCCAGGCGCCAGGCAGGCGGGCGGGCAGGCGCCAGCGCAGGTCGGCGAAGAGCAGGGTGTTGTCCAGGTCGCCCTGGGCGTGCTGCTGGCTCCAGAGAAAGCCGGCCGGCACCAGGTAGCCCGGGCCGGGGCGACGATCCCCCACCACCACCGCCTCGCCCAGGCCCAGCGCCAGCTGGTCGCCGCGCCATTCCAGGCGATGGGCCACCAGCCATTTCTCCCGGGGCAGGACCTTGGGATCGGCCGGATTCTGGGGGTTGGGCACCAGGGTCCCCGCCTCGCCGCTGGACAGTTCGCCCACGATCTGCAGCAGGCTGAGGCGGCCGCTTTCGAGACTGAGCCGCAGGTGGGAGACAGCGGGCGCCTCCTCGCCCCTGATCAGGACGCTGCGGCCGGAGCCTGTTCCCCAATGCAGATGGTCGCTGCCCAGGGAGATCTGCCAGGTTGAGGTGGCGCCGGCTTGCCCCCAGAGGGTGGCGCCAGCCCGGCTTTCGTCATGGGTCAGGGTGCCGTCCCGGCTTTCCTCCCACAGCCAGCGGTCATCCTCGCGCCAAAGGGGGTGGTCGCGCCGGTCCAGATCGCCCTCCAGGCCCATGTCCCGCACATGCAGCCAGAAGGCCGCCCGCCCGGCCCAGACCGCCTCCGCGTCGAGGCCGTTCCCTGCCTCGTCGAGGGAGCCATCGGCGTCGCCGTCCAGGCGCCAGGTCGCCAGCTCGAGGCGGGGATCCAGCGCCGCCGCGAAGTCTCCACTTCGGATCGCCAGCAATCCCCGCGCCGCTGCCGCATCATCGGGCCGGGACCAGGGGCGGGCGCGGGACAGCCAGGAAAGGGTGGGGGTGGACGGCGCGTTCCGCCAGACGTGTCGGGGCAGGGGCCAGGCCGCCGGCGGGGGCGGGCAGTGCGGGTCCAACAGCCAGGCGGTGCCCAGGGCCGGCACCAGTCCTGGCACGAGGGGGCTATCCAGGATGTGGTCATCCAGTTCGGCGGCGCGGGGAAGACAGCGGGCCGGCGGCGCGTGAGCGGCCAGGATCAGGCTCAGGACGGCGATGGTTCGGAGGGGTCGCAGGGATGGGCGGGTCATGATTTTCGCGCTTGTCTTGGGTGTCCGGGTGGCATTCCGTGATCCTGAAGGAGTCATGTCGCTTCGTTGCTCTCAAGAATGGCAAACCCTAAGTTGAAAACCATGTTGACAAGCCTGATCGCGGTGAACAAGCCAAGTGCCGCGCCATTCAAGGAGGAGTTATGACCATCAACCCGAGGACGGGTGCCGCCGTTGTTTGCACGCTGCTCATTGCTGGACAAGCTTTGGCGGCCACCACCACCGATCGTGTCGAGCCCTGGGGGAGGACCTCCCTCGAGCGACCGGCCGCGTCCGATCGCACCGAGGCCGTGCTTTTCGGCACGGATTTCGAGAACGGCTGGGACGGGTGGACCACGGTCGACCTGACGGCCATCACGCCCGTCTGGCACACGTCCACCTTCAATGCCTACGCCGGCAACAGCTGGTGGTGCGGCCTGCAGTCCCTGAACGGCTATGACAACAACTGGCTGCAGTACCTGGAGACTCCCGCCGTCGCCATCACAGCGGCCCCGGCCCAGCTCAGCTTCCAGCTGCGCTACGCGGTGGAGGCCCCGGGCGGCGAGCCGGCCGGCTACAATGCCTGGGACGGCTGCAACGTGTGGATGAGCGTGAACGGCGGCCCCTGGACCGTGGCCACCGGCTTCTCCTGGGCCTACACGCACAGCAGCCTCTACAGTTTCGGCGAGATCTTCGGCATGGGCACGGGCATTCCCGGCTGGGCGGGGACTTCCGCCTGGCGCGCCGTGACCAAGGACCTGGCCGCCCACGTGGGCCAGACTGTGGCCTTCCGGTTCGCTTTCTGCAGCGACGGCGCCTACTGCACGGCCAACAATCCGGCCATCTTCGGCATGCTGGTCGATGACGTGGTCATCACCTCGGGCGGCAACACGGTCCTCCAGAACAACGCGGACGGCATCGCCACCCCCGCGGAGTTCACGGGAGTCTCGGGCGGGGCCTCGGGCAACACCTGGACCCTCAGCACGGCCAGCTCGCACAGCCCCACCCACGCGGCCAACGCGGCCATGGGTCACGGCTTGCTCAACGCGCTTGTCTCACCGGCCTACACGCTGCCCGCCGACCAGGACCTCTGGCTGGAGTTCTGGATCCGCTGCCACATGTTGGACTTCGATGGCGACGGCAACAATTCGCTGGAGGACTACTACCACGTGGAGCTCTCCGCCAACGGTGGACCCTGGACCACCCTCTTCTACGACTATGGCGACGTCTCCCGCCCGGGCGGGAGCGGCTGGGCCGATTACCAGCCCGGCATGCCCTTCAACGGCAACATCGCCATGAGCCTGAACGAGTGGGGTGGCCAGAGTGTCCGGCTGCGCTGGCGCATCACCACCGACTGGAACGACGACGGCGGCATCGGCACCGGCCTGTGGATCGACGACGTGGAGATCTGGGGCAGCGATGTGCCGGCCAACGACCTGGCCTGCACCCACATCATCCCGAGCTATCCGCGCACCGTGGGCGCCCAGTGCCCCACCTACGTGCGCTACGCCAACAACGGCTCCACCGCCCTGAGCGAGATCCAGGCCTGGATGGTGGTCAACGATCAGTTGAACGGACCCATCATGCCCCGGCTCAACATTCCGCCGCTCTCCTCCCAGACGCGCACTTACAACTGGACGCCCGCTCTCTTCGGCGAGAATGAGCTGAAGAGCTACGGCAACAACCCCGACGACCAGGTGCCCGTCAACGACACGCTGTGGGTCAGCCCCATCGATGTGCGCCCGGCCGGACAGTACGAGTTCGGCTACAGCTTCCAGGAGCCCGCCTTCTACTTCAGTGGCGGCGACCCGGCCATGTTCGTGGACGATGTCTCCCGACTGGGCCTGGGCACCCTGGACGTGCTCAGCGTGACGCTCGGCCTTTATGATCCCAACGGCAACGCCGGCGGTCGCGTCATCCGCATCCACATCATGGAAGACAACGACGGGCAGCCGGGCACCGAGATCTGGAACGGGGACTACACCCTCACCACCCAGGGCGCCCTCACCCTGTGGGAGTTCGAGGTGGAGGCCGGCGTCCAGGTGGACGGCGACTTCTGGGTCTGGTGCGAGCGCCTGACCGATTATCCCCACGCCCTGGGCAACGACCTGGTCTGGAACACGGGGCACTACGCCATCACCGACGGCATCGACTTCGACCTGGGCTTCAGCGATGCAAACGGCAATGAGCTGATGCTGTGGGTTCTGACCGAGGCGGACATCGACGTGGCGGACGGCGTCGGCCGCCCAGCCGACTTCGCCCTGGAGAGCGCCGTGCCCAACCCCTTCAACCCGACCACGCAGCTGGACTTCCGGGCCCCGGCCGGGACGCAGATCAGTCTGAAGGTTTACAACCTGCGTGGGCAGGTGGTGGCCAACCTCTTCGAAGGCGCGGCCAGTGGCCAGATGCAAAGCGCCGTGTTCGACGGCGGACGCCTGGCCAGCGCCGTCTACTTCGCCCAGCTGGAGAGCGAGGGTCGCGTCTCCACGCAGAAGCTGCTGCTCAGCAAATAACGCCTGCCCAACATCGGGGCGGAACGCCCAAACACTGGCCCCCATCCATGAGGTGGGGGCCTTTTCTCAAGCACCGAACGGGGAAGGGCGGGCTGGTGGCCGTCCATCGTTCACGTGCAGGCTGGCGCCACAGGAAGCCCATGCAACCGTTCGAAGCCCTGGCTTGTGTGGGATTCCGGGAAGCGAGGATTGCCGGAAGCGGGACTTGAACCCGCACGGCCTTGCGGCCAGGGGATTTTAAGTCCCCCGTGTCTGCCATTTCACCATTCCGGCGCAAGGGGCAAGGTATCACCCGGCGCGTGCGGGGTCCAGGGATCGGCCGGCGCCGTTTCGTGGGGACGACGATTGGCGTAGCAATAGCGGCAGCCGAAAGCGCAGCTGTCGTAGACGCCCACGTCACGGGAGCGGCAACAGCCGCACCCGGCCCGGCTGGGAGCGGCTCCCAGGGCGCCGGCGACCAGGCCCCGCCTCTGCTCGAACCAGGCGCCATCCAGGCAGGCCCCGGGCAGGACCTGTGAGTGCTCCAGCATGTCCGGCTCGCAGCAGGCCTTGAGCGTCAGTCCGTGACGGCGGGCGACCCCCGCCAATGCGTCCAACAGGTCGCGCCGGGCGGCCGGCGTGGGGTTGTGCAGGCGGAAGCCGCGTCCTTCCACGGGGAGCAGATTGCGGCGGGTGCGGGCATAGAGGTCCAGCCAGGACAGCATCACCTCACTGACATGGCCGGCCAGGCGGGGCGCCAGGGCTTCGAAGCGCTCCACCCACCACTCGGCCGGCGTCCCCTCGCTCAGTAGAAGGGGATCGAAGCGCCAGCTCAGGTGCCGGGGACCCAGGCCTTGCGCGAGGGAGGCCAGGGCGGGCAGCACCTCGGCCACAGCCGGCGCGCGGGGCTCCAGCTCCCGCGGCATGCCTGTGAGCGTGACGTGGACGCGCAGGGCGTCCCGCCAAAGGCGGCGCAACTCGTCCAGATGGGGGAGCAGGGCCGCCGGCCGCCGGGTCCAGAAGACGATGCCGGCCACCTCGGGCCCCACCAGGCGGATCCGCTGCGGCCGTCCAGTGAAGGGGTGGGGCACCGTCATCCACCCCCGGCGGGCATGTCCCAGGAAGGCCTCCAGCTGGAAGGCGGGAAGGTCCATGCGCCGGGAGGCCGAGAGCAGATGCATGCCATGCCCCCATGCTGTCGCCATCGCTGGCGCGCTCGGAAGGAGGATGAACGCTGCGCCGCCACGTCGTTCGCGGCGTGGCAAAGAAGCGGGCGAAGCCCGTCCGGACCCCGCCCGCCCATTGATCCTAAAGGGTCAGATCAGGCCTTCTTGACGAAGTCCTTGATCCATTCCGTGGTCACGGTCTTGGGCCGCTCGATGGGCAGACCAAGCGCGCGGTCCCAGATCAGGCTGGCCAGCACGCCCAGGGCGCGGCTGACGCCGAAGAGCACGGTGTAGTAGTCGTACTCGTCCATGCCGTAGTGCACCAGCAGGCAGCCGCTGTGGGCGTCGACGTTGGGCCAGGGGTTCTTGGCCTTGCCGTGTTTCAGCAGGATGTCCGGGGCGGACTCGAAGATCATGCCGACCAGCTTGAAGAGCGGGTCCTCGGGCAGGTGCTTGAGGGCGAACTCGCGCTGGGCCATGTAGCGGGGATCCGTCTTGCGCAGCACGGCGTGGCCATAGCCGGGAATCACCTGGCCGCTGTTGAGCGTGTCCCACAGCGCCTTCTCGAGCTGCTCCTTGCTGGGCACGTCCACGCCCAGCTTTTCGCGGAACTCGAAAACCCAGCGCAGCACTTCCTGGTTGGCCAGTCCGTGGAGCGGACCGGCCAGGCCGTTCATGCCGGCCGAGAGCGAGAGATAGGGGTCGCTCAGGGCGCTGCCCACCAGATGGGTGGTGTGTGCGCTGACGTTGCCGCCCTCATGGTCGCAATGGATGGTCAGGTAGAGGCGCATCAGCTCGCGGAAGTCCTTGCTGTCGTAACCCAGCATGTGGGCCAGGTTGCCACTCCAGTCCTGGGTGGGATCCGGTGCGATGTGCTTCCCGCCCTTGTAGGAGCGGCGGTAGATGTAGGCCGCCACCTGGGGCAGGCGCGCCAGGAGGTCCATCGTGTCCTCATAGGCCCAGGACCAGTACTCCTTCTTGGGCATGCCCTCGCGGTACTTCTTCGCGTATTGACTCTCCGTCTGCAAGGCGAGGATGCCCGCCGAGAACTGGGTCATGGGATGGGCGTCAACGGGCAGGGCGTCCAGCGCCTTGAAGACGTGGGCCGGAACCTTGGCGCGGCTGCGCCACTCCTCCGTCAATTCGTCCACTTCCGCCCTGGTGGGAACCTGGCCGGTGAGCATGAGCCAGAAAATGCCTTCCGGCTGGGGTTCCTCGCCCTCGGGATGGTGGGGCAGCTGCTGTTGACACTCTGGAATGGAAAGGCCGCGGAAGCGGATTCCTTCGAACTTGTCCAGCAGGCTGGTCTCCGTCACCATGCAGGTCACGTCGCGAATGCCGCCGTAGGCCTGGTCGATGGTGCATTCCCCCAGAACTTTGGTGCCATGCTCGGCGCGCAGCTTCTTGATCTCCTCCTGCATGGGAGGAATGGCAGCCGCTACTTTGCTCTTCAATGTGGACATGGTGACTCCTTTGCTGCATGAACGATGGAGTGCCGTCCGCGGACGGATGATGTTGCAAAATTGACAAGAGAACTTAAGAAAGTTGTCAACCTCTTTCACGGTCCTGGGTGCCACCGGACAAAACAGGACAATCATCGCTTGCCCCAAGTCCACTGGGCTGGTAGCTTGTCGGCACTGCAGGTATCCAGAGGAGGACGCATGAAGAGGGCCATCACCCTGTCGTTCCTGGCCAGCCTGGTCGGCGGCGCCCATGCCCTGGCTGCTGGACCCTGCCATCCGGGCCAGGTGATCGTTCGGCTGGCGGAGGAGACGACCCCCGCCCAGGCCGCGCTTCAGCTGGACGGCGCCGGGCTGACCCTGGGTCCTGTGCTGTGTCCCCGTCTGGACATCTTCCTGCTTGTCCTGGATGGATCCCTCGCCGTGCCCCCGACCCTGGAAGGACTGCGCACACATCCAGCCCTGCGCTGGGCACAGGCGGACCACTGGCTGGAGGACCGCCTGACGCCGGACGACCCGGAGTTTCCCCTCCAGTGGAACCTGCAGCAGGGGAGCGATGCCGACATCGACGCCCCGGAGGCCTGGGATCTTGGTACCGGTGGAACGGACCCGCTGGGTCGACCTATTGTGGTCGCCGTGGTGGACGGAGGGATGGATCTCACCCATCCGGACCTGGCCCCCAACGCCTGGATCAACAGCGGCGAGATCGCGGGCAACGGGCTGGACGACGACGGCAACGGCTTCATCGACGACGTGCACGGCTGGGACGCCTACAACAATGACGGATCCCTTCCCTTCAACGGCCACGGCACGCATGTCTCGGGCATCGTGGGCGCCCGCGGCGACAACGCCAACCAGGTGTGCGGCGTGAACTGGGAGGTGGGCCTCATGACGGTGGCGGGCAGCAGTTCCCTGACCAGCGTCGTGGTCGTGGCCTACAACTACGTCCTGGAGCAGAAGGCCCAGTGGCTGGAGAGCGGGGGAGCGATCGGGGCCAACGTGGTGGCCAGCAATTCAAGCTTCGGCGTGAACTTCGCCAATTGCGAGCTGGGCGACTATCCGCTCTGGAACGACCTTTACAACGAGATGGGCGCGGTGGGCATCCTCTCCGCCGCCGCCACCATGAACACCAACGCCAACGTGGATCTGCAAGGGGACGTGCCCACCAGCTGCTCCTCGCCCTGGCTCATCACCGTCACCAACACGACCGCGGCCGACCTGCGCAACACGGGTTCGGCCTATGGCGCCACCACCATCGATCTGGGGGCGCCAGGCACGCAGGTGCGCTCAACCTACCTGAACGGCACCACCACCCCCCTGACCGGCACCTCCATGTCGTCACCCCACGTGGCCGGGGCTGTCGCCTTCCTGCACGCCGTCATGTCCGACAGCTTGGCCGCCCTGGTGGTGGCCGATCCGGGCGGCGCCGCGCTGGTGATCAAGGATCTGATCCTGACCACCGTCGATCCGCTTCCCTCGCTGGACGGCATCACCGTCTCGGGCGGCCGCCTCAACCTGCACCGGGCGGCCCTGGCCGCGGCCTCGTGGCCGCCCCCGCCCAGACCGGTGGTGGGCATCGCCCTGCTGCCCGACCGCCGCATCCGCCTCACGTGGGACGAGCTCATCGGAGCAACAGCCTACCATGTGGAAAAGCGGGAATCCTGGCCGGACGCCTGGCAGCGGGTGGACACAGTGCCCGGCCTGTCATGGACAAGCCCCCCCGTCGGCATCAATGCCCGGGCGTGCTTCAGGGTCCTGGCCGAGCTGCCTTGAGTGTTCGCCCGCCAAGGATGCTGATCAGCGGAGGGCTTCGACGGGTGGATGCAGGTGGCCGAGGGCCAGGGTCAGTTGACGGCGGGCCAGTTCGCTCTCGACCGAGTCCAGCAACTGGCGCATCTTGGCGCGGTCGCTGTAGATCTCCAGATGGTCCGCCTCGACCACGATCACGGGGATGTCGCGGATGCGGCCGATCCAATCCTCGTAAAGCAGATTCAGGCGCTGCAGGTATTCGGGCGAGATGCCTTGCTCGTAGCTGCGTCCCCGCTGCTGGATGCGCGCCACCAGCGTGTCCACCGAGGCGCGCAGGTAGATGAGCAGGTCCGGCTTGCGCAGGAATTGGCACATGTTGTGGAAGAGGCGGTAGTAGGTCAGCCATTCCCGCTCGGTGATGTGCCCCATCTGGTACAGGTTGCGGGCGAAAATTTCCACATCCTCCCAGATCGTGCGATCCTGGATGGCACCCCGCTCACCGTCGCAGAGGCGTAGGTGGTCGGCATAGCGGGACTGGAGAAAGTAGATCTGCAGGTGGAAGGCCCAGCGCGGCATGTCGCCGTAGAAGTCCTGCAAGAAGGGGTTGTCGGCCACGCTCTCGTAGTGGGGATCCCAGCTGAGTCGCCGGGCCAGCCAGTCCGTCAGAGTCGTCTTGCCCGCGCCGATGTTGCCGGCGATGCCGATCAGTCCTTTCATGGGCCAAAGGTAGAAAAGACTCCGGGGCATTGGGCGGCCCGGCGAGGGAGGGCGCGGCCCTGGGCCGGACTTTCTACCTTGTGCCCCGGCCATTCGCCACCCTAGCTCAATTGGTAGAGCAACGGTTTTGTAAACCGTAGGTTGGGGGTTCAAGTCCCCTGGGTGGCCTGATGAGAAGGGGGAACCAGCTGGATCCCCCTTGTCTGTCTCGGATGACGGGTCCTGCTCAGGAACGGGGCTTCGTCGGTTTGG
>JAUXWS010000071.1 GCA_030685015.1 bacterium | reverse complement strand
GTTCTTCACGTAGTCCGCGTGGCCCGGACAGTCCACGTGCGCGTAGTGCCGCGCGTCCGTCTGGTACTCCACGTGCGCCGTCGCGATCGTGATGCCGCGCTCGCGCTCCTCGGGAGCGTTGTCGATGGAGTCGAAGCTGCGGAACTCCGCCTGCCCCTTCTTCGCCAGCGCCTGCGTGATCGCCGCCGTCAGCGTCGTCTTGCCATGGTCCACGTGACCGATCGTGCCCACGTTCACGTGCGGCTTGGTACGCTCGAATTTTGCCTTGGCCATTGCGTCACTCCGCGTTTGACATCAACCCGCTCACGCCGTCCGACAAAAAAAAACCACCGAACGGCGGATCCCATGCTGTCGCAACCCGAAGCTCACGACCGGATTCGAACCGGTGACCTCATCCTTACCAAGGATGCGCTCTACCTACTGAGCTACGCGAGCAGGATCAAAGTGTGGAAGCGGGAGACGAGGCTCGAACTCGCTACCCTCAGCTTGGAAGGCTGATGCTCTACCAAATGAGCTACTCCCGCACGCTGGCAAACCGCAGGGCCTTGGGCGGCGCGCCGCCTGTTCCGCCCGCCAAGCCGCCGACCAAATGGTAGGGGTAGGGTTCGAACCTACGTAGGCATTCGCCGGCAGATTTACAGTCTGCTCCCTTTAACCACTCGGGCACCCTACCAGCATTTCAAGAAACGACTGACTGACAAGGGTTTCTTGCCATCCCCGCTGCATCCGCACATGGATCCCTGGCACAGGAAACGGCGAAGAACGTTGAATATAGCGTTCGTGCTCAGATTGTCAAGAAGAAATGAAAGCGCCACCCCATAATTTCCCGCTGTGGCAGAGGCCGGATCGCTATTCAGATTCTCTTCGCGACCCGCCTGCCATTCAAGTGACGGCAATGGAGACGACCCCCGGAGCCACGCGCTTGCGGAAGCGCAGGGTCTTGCCCTCCAGCCAAGGCGTCACCCGCTCATGGGCCAGGGCCAGCTCCAGCACCTGATCGTCGGCCATGTCCGCCGGTACGGCCAGCGTGGCACGCACCTTGCCGTTGACCTGCACGGCCACCTCCAGGCTGGCCGCCTGGCAGAACTCCTCATTCCAGGTGGGCCAGGCCTCATAAGCAAGGGTGCCGCCATGGCCCAGCCGCGCCCACAGCTCCTCGGCCAGGTGGGGCGCAAAGGGTGAGAGCAGCAGGACGTAGGTCTCGGCCAGGGAGCGCGGGAGGACGTCCTGCTTCATGATCTCGTTCTGTAACTCCATCAGGCGCGCGATGCAGGTGTTGAACTTCAGACCCTCCAGATCCAGACTGACCGCCCGGATGGTGCGGTGGAGCAGGGCAAGCTGGTCGGGGCCGGCTTCTCCGGCTGCCAGGCGGGGCGACAACCCGCCGTCGCTCCCGATGAAGAAACTCCAGACCCGGCGCAGGAAGTTGTAACAACCGCGGATGCCCTCCTCCGTCCAGGGCTTGTCCCGGTCGAGGGGACCCATGAACATCTCGTAGAGCCGCATGGCGTCCGCTCCATAGCGGGCGACCATGTCATCCGGGTTGACCACGTTGAGGCGCGACTTGCTCATTTTCTCGATCTGCGCCTCGGCCGGCTGGCCCGTGGCAATGACGCGCCAGCCCCGGCCGTCACGCTCCACCTCGCTGCGCTTGAGATACTTGCCACGGCCGTCCCGATAGCTTTCCGCCAGGATCATGCCCTGGTTGAATAGCTTGCGAAAGGGCTCGCGCGTGTGCACTTGACCCAGATCATACAGCACCTTGTGCCAGAAGCGGGCGTAGAGCAGGTGCAGCACCGCATGTTCGGCGCCCCCCACGTAGAGGTCCACGGGCATCCAGTAGCGCTCGGCCTCTTCCGACCAGGCTCGCTCCTGGTTGCGCGGATCGCAAAAGCGCAGATAATACCAGCAGGATCCGGCCCACTGGGGCATGGTGTTGGTCTCACGCAGGAGGACCTCGCCTGTCTCCGGATCGGTCACGCGGCACCAGTCGCCGGCGCGGGCCAGGGGCGGCCGCCCGTCCTCCGTCGGCTTGAAGTTGTCCAACACGGGCAGCTGCACGGGAAGGTCCACTTCGCGAACGGCCCGGACCGTGCCGTCGGCGGCCTGCAGGAGCGGAAAAGGCTCGCCCCAGTAGCGCTGGCGGCTGAAGAGCCAATCGCGCAGCTTGTAGTTGACCATCCCCCGGCCGCGGCCCTGCTCCTCCAGCCAGGCCGTGATGCGACGCTTCGCTTCCGGCACTTTCAGTCCGTCCAACAGGCCGGAGTTGACCAGGACGCCTTCCTCGTTGTCGGTGAAGGCGCCGGTCGTCACATCGCCGCCGGACACCACCTCGGCGATGGGCAGGCCGAAGGCGCGGGCAAAGTCCCAGTCGCGCTGGTCATGGCCGGGCACGGCCATGATGGCGCCGCTGCCGTAGCCGCCCAGCACGTAATCCGCCACCCAGATGGGCAAGCGTCGGCCGTCCACCGGGTTGAGGGCGTGGGCGCCCGTGAAGACGCCGCTCTTCTCGCGGGAGGTGTCGGCCCGATCCACATCGCTGCGGGCCTGGGCCGCCTTGACGTAGGCCTCCACCGTTGCGCGCTGGTCGGCTGTGCAGATGCGGTCCACCAGTGGATGCTCGGGCGCCAGCACGCAGTAGGTGGCCCCGAAGAGCGTGTCCGGGCGCGTGGTGAAGACCGTGAACTCGGCCGGCTGGTCGGCCACGGCGAAGACCACTTCAGCGCCCTCGCTGCGCCCGATCCACTCCCGCTGCATGGTCTTGATGCCCTCGGGCCAGTCCACCTCCTCCAGATCCTGCAGCAGCCGCTCCGCATACTCGGTGATGCGCAGCATCCACTGGCGCATGCGGCGCTTCTCGACCGGATCCCCCGTCTCCACGTAGCGCCCGTCCTTGACCTCCTCGTTGGCGAGCACGGTGCCCAGGGCCGGGCACCAGTTGACCGCCACCTCGGCGGGGTAGGCCAAGCCCTTGTTGAAGAGCTGGAGGAAGATCCACTGGGTCCAGCGCACGTAGTCGGGGTCGGTCGTGGCCAGCTCCCGATCCCAGTCGTAACTGAGGCCCAGGCTCTGGATCTGCCGCTTGAAGTTGGCACAGTTGCGCGCCGTGATGTCGGCGGGGTGCTGGCCCGTGCGCTCGGCATGACGCTCGGCGGGCAGGCCGAAGGCGTCCCAACCCATGGGATGCAGCACATTGAAGCCCTGCATGCGCTTCCAGCGGGCCAGGATGTCGGTGGCCGTGTAGCCCTCCGGGTGGCCCACGTGCAGCCCGTCTCCCGAGGGATAGGGGAACATGTCGAGGACGTAATACTTGGGCCGGGCGGGGTCGACCTCGCTCTTGAAGGTTCTGTGCTCCAGCCAATGGGCCTGCCAGCGGGCCTCGATGGCGGCGGGCTCGTAGGTCGACATGGGGCCTCCGCAACCAGATATGCGAAATCCGCTGGGTCGCGTGCTGGTCGCTGCCCGGCGGATTTCACAGGTGGATATCGGGGCGACTGGATTCGAACCAGCGACCTCTCGGTCCCGAACCGAGCGCTCTACCGGACTGAGCCACGCCCCGGACTTTTTGGCAAGCGGATAAGATAGAGTGCCCGCCGACGAGAGTCAATTTATTGAGGGCCTGAACATGGTGTCCCGCCCGGCCGGGAGAGAAGGCGCCCCGCCGCGGATGCGACGGGGCGCCAAAAATCCGAGGGTGCGGCCCAGGCTATTCCGCGACGGAACAGAGGCCGTTGTAGCCCACCACTTTGTAGAAGAAGCGGCCGGTCGGAACCAGGGGATCCGACCAGGTGGTGGTCTCCTTGGGCAGGTTCGCCACCGGGGTTCCCGGAGTGAAGTAGCCGTCCGCGCTGCGGTAGACCAGGTAGCCGTCCACCGGGCCGGGGGAATTCCAGCTCAGGACGTAGTTGCTGCCCACGCGGGCGCCGTCCAGCTCGATGGTGAAGGGGATCTCGGACTCGACGCCCCAGTCCACCTGCAGCCACATGTTGAGGTCGCCGTTCCAGGGCGTGGCGATGTTGGTCTCGTAGTCGTAGCGGTAGGTATGACCAACCCAGTAGGGGCCGCCGTTATCCGCGGAGAGGCCCACCACGCCGGTGACGTTGTGGGTGTTGGTGCGCACGCCCACCCACACCGGCTGGTCCATGCAGCGCAGGTGCGGAATGGTGCCCACGTAGCGGATCAGGTAGTTGGGGTAGACGTCCTCGGGGCCCGTGACCGTGGTCGTGTACTCGCCCAGCAGGGCGCCCGGCGTGTCGTCGTTGGGGCCGGCGGCGTGCACCACGATGTTCACCTGGTCGCCCGCCACGAGGCTGTAGAGACGGGCGAAGAGGAACTGGGCCGTCCAGGGCTCGCTGATGGGATCGTAGCGGACCAGGGCACCGTCCTCCCCGTCGTTCTGGGAAAGGGTCCAGGCCGAAGAGGTGCTGTAGTCGTACCGGAGGAAGCCGATGTTGGGTTCGAAGACGGACACCGGCACCGTCAGGGTGTCATTGGCGCGGTTGGCGTCGCTGGCCAGCGTGGTGTAGACTTTCACCGTGTAGTTCTCGGCCGTGGCCGGCGTCCATTTCCAGGTGGCTGGTGCGGCCGAGGTCTGCTCCACGCGGATGCTGGTGAGTGGATCGATGGTGGCCGCCGTGTTGTTCATGAAAGAGTGGGCCTTCACCACGGCGTTGGTCGTGGCGTTGTAGACGGTCCAGGAGGCGCGCACGTTGGTCTGCTGGGCGGCTCCCTCGTTGGAAATCTCGCCCTTGGGATACTGGGTCACGCCCACGTTGCGCGGATAGTTGATCCAGAACTTCTTCATGGCCAGGTCGTTGGTCGGCACGTTGGCCGTCGTCACCTCCACGTTGTCCACCCAGAGGCCGGTGCCCTGGCCGCCATCGTTGTCGCCGTCCGTGCGGATGCGATAGCGCAGCTTGACCTGGGTGCCGGTGGAACGGGTGAAGCGCAGGCCGCCGTTGAACACGTCGCTGTTCGTGTAGGTGTAGTACTGGTTCTGCCAGTCCGGACGCGAAGCGCCTGTGTAGTCGTAGGTCAGGGTCGTCCAGGTGCTGCCGTCGGCTGTCCACTCGATGTAGAAGTAGTCCTCAAGGAAGCCGTCGTTGTTGCCGTCGCTGTCTGGCAGGTCGCAACGAATGTCCTGCACCACCTCGATGATGGAGGGCGGGGTGTAGGTGATCCAGGGACTAACCACGTAGCAGCCCAGGTTGACGCCATTGGTGCAACGCCACTCCTGTCCGGTGTGGGCCCATTCGTTGCCGTAGACATAGTAGCCGTGGACGGGAGCGCCGCCCGTGTTGTTGACGCCGTCGTCGGCCCACAGGGTGCCGGCCGCCGCCACCACGATGTTGTCCACCCACATGCCGGTCATGGCCGGGTTGTCCGTGTAGTCATAGGCCGGGTCGGCGCACATGACGAAGCGCAGGCGCACGTCGCTCTGGCCCACGAAGGAGTTGAGGCTGAAGCTGGCGTTGGCCCAGTTCGCGGCCGTGCCGCCCCACTGCGGGATGTTGGGCCCCATGCCGAACTCCACGCCGAAGGCGTAGGAGCTGCTGGCCGTGTAGGCCGGGGTGCCGCTGATCACGTTCCAGGTGGCGCCGCCGTTGGTGGAGGCCCACACGTTGCAGCCGTCCCAGCCGTTGTAGCCCACCGGTTCGCCGCCCGGGGCTTCCGTGGCGTAGTACAGGGCGAAGCTGAGCGTGGGGTTGACGGCCCCCGCCAGATTGATGGCCGGCGTCTGCAGATAGACGAAGCTGCTGTTAAGGTAGCCGCCCACGCCGGCGTTGGCGCTCCACCAGGTGTTCGTGTAAGTGCCGCCGTGTCCCACCGGCTCCACATGCCAGGTATCCTCCTGGCGGCCGGTGCCAAAGCTGTTCCAGCCCTGGGTGTCGCCGTTGAAATCATAGGAGACGTCGCGGTCCACACGCTCGGACACGCCCGTGTCCAGATTCGTGACGGTCACCGGAATGACCCTTCCCGCAGCGGCCTGGGGATGGACCACCGGCGGCGTGACGACGGCCGCACCGGCCACGCCCGCCACCAGCAGGGTCAACAGGAGTTGCTTGCTCATCGGGTACCCTTTCAATAATTGACGCGATAGGATGGCTTTCTGTAGGACCCGTTGCGTGACAGCAATCGGGAATGATGGCACTGCAAAGAATGGACCAGCCAGCCTTGGTTGCTATATGCATATCTCACAACAGCTTAACAACCTGCTGCACAGAGATTGGAGCAGGCCGGACGCCGGATTTCGAACAGGGCTGACACTGAGATATTCGGATATCGTTGACAGGACTCGGTGTAAACCGGCATGGACGGGCGACCCGGCCAATCCGTCAGAATTTCTGCCTGGCTGTGGTTTCATCAGGTGCGGCGATGTTCCCCTCGACCAGCGTGGTCGGTCCGGTCAGACGCGTCCCGATGAAGAGGGTGGAGACGCCAAGACTCAGTTCACGGCAATGGGCGTCGGCCAGCCCTGCTTCGCGCATCCAGGCCAGGAACTGCTCCCGTGGAGGGAATTGCTCCACCGAGGCCGGCAGGTAGGAGTAGGCCATGGCATCCCCGGAGACGAGGCGGCCAATGACGGGCAGCAGCAGCCGGAAGTAGAGGCCGAAGAGGCGCCGTAGCAGGGGATGGGGTATGCCGGCCAGTTCGAGGATGGCCAGGCGGCCGCCCGCTTTGAGGACTCGTCCGCACTCGAGCAGAGCCTGGCGCTTGTCCGGGAAGTTGCGGATGCCGTAGCCGATGGCCAACCCGTCCAGACTGGCGTCGGCCAGGGGCAGGCGTTCTCCGTCGCCCCGCAGCAGGCATACCCGCTCCGTCAGACCACGGCGCCGCGCCTTCTCCCCCATGCGCTCCAGCATGCGCGGCGCCAAATCCAGGGCCAGCACGCGGCAGTCAGGCTGGCGGGCCAGGATGGTGAAGGCATAATCGCCTGTTCCCGCGGCCAGGTCCAGATAAAGACCGCCGGCCTTCACCTCCAGGGCGCGCACGGCGTGACGCCGCCAGAGCAGATCGGTGCCGCCGCTTAGCAGATGGTTGAGCAGGTCGTAGCGCGCCGCGATGCGGTCGAACATGGCGCCCACGCCGGCTTTGCGGCGGGCGCCGGTCTCACGGGACAGGCGGTCGGCCTCCGTGCCCTCGGCGGATCGGTCGGCCATCAACCCAGCCGGCGCCGGGCCTCGGCCTTGAGCCGGTCGTCCCGGTGGTCTGTCTTCGGCAATTGGACGGCCTTGGTGAAGGCTTCGCGCGCCTCGGCCGGGCGGCCCATCACCGACAGCGTCTCGCCCAGCTCGAACCAGGCGAAGACCCAGCCCGGCTCCAGGGCGACGGCCTGGCGCAGGTGGGCCAGGGCCAGCTCGTCGCCCCCCTCGGGCAGCTTGCCGAAGAGGGTCTCGGCCAGCTTGCGCTTCACCCAGCTCAGGTGGGCCATTTCGCGGTAGTAGCGCCCAATCAGGCCGTGCGCCCGGCTATTGCCGGGGTCCAGCTCCAGGGCCCTGAGCGCCGCCTTCTCCACATCCTGGGACAGTTGGACGGCCTCACGGCTGCCGGCGAAGAGGGCGCGCCGGCCCAGGGCCAAGGCCCGGTAGTAGTGGGCCATGCTCTGTCCCGGGTGGCGGGCGGCCAGTTCCTTGCTCTGCGCCAGGGCTTTCGTGAACCAGGCTTCAGCCTCCTCGTCGCGCCCGGCGTCCTGGGCCTGCTCGCCCAGATCCACCTGGGCCCGCACCAGACGCCACATGCCATCATAAGCGCTCGGCGCCGCGGCCAGGGCCTGGACGGCCAGGGCCTGGGACTGCTCGAGGTCGTAGCGGGCGCAGGCGTCGTCGCACCGGGCGATCAAGGCCGCCGCATCAGTGGCCTGGCCGCGCACCGGCCAAGCCGCCAGCAGGACAAACAGCGTCAAAAACCATTGTGCTCTCATCATCTCCTCCCAGTCAAGGACGTCGCGTGGACGATGTTCCGTCACCGCAGGTCGCGGGCGGGCCGGCCGGATCCGCCCCTCAGTTGATCCGGTGAAGCGTGCAGCCGCCGGTCGGCTGGTAGGCCTTCAGGAAGCGGTCGCGAATCGTGTGCGGGCAGAAAGGCCCCGCCAGTTCGTATGAATCGGCGCAGATGTCCAGCTCGACGATGCTCGCCGGCCGCTCGAAGGGCAGCTCCGGCAGCTGGAGGCGGAGATAGCTCTCACGCATGAACTGCGCCCAGACGGGCAGGGCGGCCTGGCCGCCGGCCATGCCCGACCCCAGGCTGAAGCGCGGGTCGTCGTGGCCCAGCCAGACGCCGCAGGCCAACAGGGGTGTGTAGCCCACGAACCAGGCATCCGTGTAGGCGTTGGTCGTCCCCGTCTTGCCTGCCGCCGGGGCGCGGAAGTTGTGACGCCAGCGCGCCGAGGATCCCGTCCCCTCGTCCATCACCGTGCCTAGCATGTCCGTCATCAGGGCGGCGGTGGCGCCGGAAAGCGCCTCGCGGCTGGCCGGGCGGTGCCGCCAGACCACATGGCCCTGCCTGTCCCGCAGCTCCAGCACGGAAAAGGGTGTGTGGTGGATGCCGCCATTGGCCAGGCAGGAGTAGGCGGAGACCAGCTCGAGCGGGCGCACGCCGCTCGCTCCCAACGCCATGGCCAGATCGGTGTGGATGGGCGTGCTGATGCCCATTTGCCGCGCGTAGCGGACGACCAGATCAGGCGGCACCACGTCCATGAGCAGGCGCACGGCCACCAAGTTGTAGCTCTCCTTGAGGCCGTTGCGCAGGGTGGTCATGCCACCGAACTTGCCGTCGTAGTTCTGGGGCGACCACAGCTTGCCCGTGCCGTCCTCCACCGAGAGCGGTCCATTGGAGATGCGGAAGGTGGGCGGATAGCCGTTGTCGATGGCGGCGGTGTAGACAAAAGGCTTGAAGGCGCTCCCTGGCTGCCGCACGGCCTGCACGACCCGGTTGTAGCGGCTCCGCTCGAAATCCCGGCCACCCACCAGTGCCCGGATGGCGCCCGATCCAGGCTCCAGGGCGACCAAGGCGGCCTGCACCAACAGCAGGCTGTCGAGCAGGACCTGGTGGGCGGGATCACGTCGCAGGGCGCGCAGCCGGTCCTCGCTCCAGCCGGGATGCTCGGTGCGGGCCCAGGCCAGCCAGTCGCGGCGCAGGAAGCTGGCCATGGAAATGGAATCCAGGCGGGCCACGCCCGCGGCGCAGGCCTCCTCCGCCGCCTGCTGCATGTCCAGGTCGAGGGTGGAGCGGATCTCCAGCCCGTCCCGGTAGATGTCCACCCCCAGGCGCTCCTGCATGTCCTCCAGCTGCAGACGCACGTACTCCATGAAGTAGGGGGCGCGCCCCGCCAGCGACCGGTCGCCGGTCGCCACCCCCAGGGGACGGGCCAGGGCCTCGGCCAGCTGGTCGTCGCGCAGGACCTCGTGGCGGCGCATCAGGTGGAGGATGGTGTTGCGGCGGGCCAGGGCCTGCTCCGGGCGATGGTAGGGCGAGTAGCGGCGCGGCGCCTTGAGCAGACCGATGAGGAGGGCGGACTGGGCGGCGTCCAGCTGGCGCGCGTCCGTGTTGAAGAAACGTTGCGCGGCCTGCTGGATGCCATAGGCGCCATGGCCGAAGTAGGCCTGGGTGAGATACATCTCAAGGATCTCGTCCTTGGAGTAGTGGCGCTCGATCTGGATGGCGGTCAGGACCTCGCGCAACTTGCGCGTCAACCGCTTCTCGCGGGTCAGGTAGAGGTTGCGCGCCAGCTGCTGGGAGATGGTGGAGGCCCCCTGCGCATAGCTCAGGGTCGCCAGGTCCACCGCGGCGGCGGTGCCCACCCGCACCAGGTCCACGCCCCAATGCGATCGGAAGCGGCGGTCCTCGGTGGCCACCAGCGCCTCCACCAGCCAGGGCGAGATCTCCTCCAGCGGCACCTGATCCCGCTTCTCCAGGAAGTACTGACCGATGAGGCGGCCCTTCTGGTCCAGCAATCGACTGGAGAGGAGGGGCCGGTAGCGTTCCAGGTTCTCGACAGAGGGCAGGCCCTGCCACAGCCACCACAGGCCGGCGCCGCCCAGGCTGGCCATGAGCGACAGCAGGGCGAGCAGGAAGAAGGCCAGGGGGTGGCGGGCGATCAGCCCCGGGCGGTCCTCCCTTCGCGGCGTCGGCAGGCGTGGCGGCATCAGGCGTCCGGGAGGATGCGTTTGGCCACCCAGCGCAGCTGGTCCATCCCGAAGGCGGCGTCCTCGGCCTCCTCCGGTCGTTTGGCCGCCTGGGCGATGAAGGCGGCCAGCGCGCGCTCCAGCCGTTCACGGCCGGTGCCAATCCCGGCCGCCGTCTCGGCAAGGCCCAGGTAGCCCTCGTTCAACAGCAGCATGTAGACGGAGTCGGCCGTCGCCGCCTCGTCGCGTCCCTCGGCGCGCGCCAGGGCGCGGCCCCGCTCGACGGCCCGGGAGAAGCTGGCCATGGCCTCTTTGGGTCGGCCCAGAGACAGCTCGTGCATGCCGCGCGCCCACCAGGCGAGGGCGAAGGGAAAATCCCCCTTGTCCAGCTGTTCGCGCCAGGCCAGGCAGTCCAGCGCGGCTTGGAGGCCGGCCTCGAGGTGGCGACGCTCCCGCGGGGCCTCGTCGCCGGGCCAGCATTCGGCCAAGTCGGCCGCCAGGTTGTAGGACCAGATGTTGGCCTGGTCGGTCAGCCGCTCGGCCTGCCCCGACTGCCCGGCGCGGTGGCGCTCTGCCAGGGTGATCGCATCGGCCATGGCGGCGTGATACAACTCGATCAAGGCGTCGAAGGAGCGGCCGGACCAGGGCTGCTGGCCGGCGCCCTGCAGCAGGACCGTCCAGCCCTCGATCCACGCGGAGTCCTCTCCGCTGCGCACCAGGTCCATGGCGGCGGCGGGACCGCCCTGCTCCAGCTCACGCCTCAGGTCGTCCCAGGTGATGCTCATGCCAGGCTCTCCTCGACGGCATCCACCGCCAGATGGGGATGCAGGTAATGGAAGGCCAACTCCGCACCGTCCCAGGTGGCGTGGCCGCGGGCCGGACTCATGAAGGGAGGCAGGGTGACCACCAGCGTTTGCCGCCAATGGAAGCGGCCGGCCGCATGGACGTGGCCCATGACCATGAGGCCGTCATCCTCCCGCAGCACCTCCGGCAATGCCCGGCGCAGGTAGGCGCACAAGTCCTCCCCGCTCCAGGTGCGCTGCCGGTCGCCGCCGCCCATGTGGTCGGCCAGGCGCATGCCCAGGTCGGGGTGCAGCCAGCGGAAGGCGGCCTGTGCCCAGCGGCTGCGGAAGACCCTCCGCATGAGCCGGTAGCCACGCTCGCGGGGGTCCAGCCCGTCGCCGTGATGCAGCAGGGCGCGGGTCCCCAGCAGGTCGCGCCGCTCCCCGTCGCCGGGCAGGTGCAGGCCGACATGGCTTTCCAGCAGGCCGGTCAGGTGGAAGTCGTGGTTGCCCGGCAGGAGCGTGACGGGCAGGCCTCCCCGCGTCGTCTGGCGCAGCGCCTCCAGCCAGGGCAGGTGGCGGCTGGGCACCACTTCCCGCCACTGGAACCAGAAGTCGAAGAGGTCGCCCAGCACGACCAGCTCCGAACCCTCGCTCCGGGCCCGCTCCAGCAAGGCGTGGAAATCCGCCAGGCGGGGGGCCTCGTCCCCGTCGTCGCGGATTCCGGCATGGATGTCGCTCACCAGAAAAACCGGCTTCATGAAGGAAGTTCGGAAACCGCGGGAAGTGTCTGATCGATGGACAGGTGTCGGACCAAGGGTCGGACACCCTGGCAGAAGTTGCCCATGGCGATGCCTGCCTGCGCCACAGGCGAAGCTGCCGTCGCCGGCCTCCCCATCGCCCCAGGTTCGCGGGCGACACGCGGTGCGGACGGTCGTTGGCGGCGGGTGGGTGGAGGCCGGCTGGTGTCCACGTCCCGGATCAGGTGTCCGACCCATGGTCGGACACCACGGCAAAGTTTTCCTGCGCCAGTGGACAAGCCAGGCAGGCTGTCAGGCCGGGGGGACAGGCCGCAAGGAGAAGCCCCCCGCCCCGTCACAGGCGAGGCGCAGATGCTGTCCGCCTTGAATCCCTCCCGAGATGAAGAGCTGGGCGGCCCGATCCACCACCTCTTTCTGGATAAGGCGCTTGACGGGCCGCGCCCCGTAGACGGGGTCGAAGCCCAGCTCGGCCAGGCGCTCAAGCGCTGCCGGCTCCGCCTCCAGCTCTACCTTGTGCGGAGCCAGCCGGGCACGGACCCGGTCCAGCTGCAGGTCCACGATGCGGGCCTGGGTCGCGCGGTCCAGCGACCGGAAGACAACCACGTCGTCGATGCGGTTGAGGAACTCCGGCTTGAGGGTGGCGCGCAGCAGCTCCAGCACCTCCTCCTCCAGCTCCATGCCGGCCAGCAGGGGATCGGCGCCGGGCTGTCCGCGCAGGCGCTCGGCCATGCGCTGCCCGCCCAGGTTGGAGGTCATGATGAGGACGCAGTTGGTGCCCCGCACAAGACGGCCCCTGGCATCGGTGAGGCGCCCGTCGTCGAGCAGCTGGAGCAGGACGTTGAGCACGTCCGGATGGGCCTTCTCGATCTCGTCGAAGAGCAGCACGGAGAAGGGGTGGCGGCGCAGGGCCTCCGCGAGCTGGCCGCCCTCCTCGTGGCCCACGTAGCCGGGCGGGGCGCCGATGAGCCGGCTCACCGAGTGCTTCTCCATGTACTCGCTCATGTCGAATCGCAACAAGGCCCGCTCGTCGTCGAAGAGTTCCTCGGCCAGGGCCTTGGCCAGTTCCGTCTTGCCCACGCCCGTCGAGCCCAGGAAGAGAAAGCTCCCCAGCGGGCGGTTGGGATCGGCCAGTCCGCTGCGGCTGCGGCGGATGGCGGCGGCCACCGCCTCCAGGGCGCGATCCTGGCCCACCACCCGGCGGCGCAGGCGGTCCTCGAGATGCAAGAGCTTGTCGCGCTCGCTCTCCACCAGCCGCGTGACGGGGATGCCCGTCCAGCGCGACACCACCTCGGCGATGTCCTCCGCCCCCACCTCCTCCTTGAGCAGGCCATGCTCCCGGCGCGCCTCATCCAGGGCGCGCTCGCGCTCCGCCTTCTCCCCAGCCAGCTGGCGCAGGGTGCCGTGGGTGAGGCGGGCCGCGAGGTCGTAGTCGCCGCGACGCTCGGCCTCCTCCAGCTCGAGGCGCGTCTTCTCGATGCGCTCCTTGACGTCGCTCAACTGCTGGATGTGGGATTTCTCCCGCTGCCACTGGTCGCGCAGGGCGGCGGCCACGCTCTTCTGGTCGACCAGTTCCCGCTCGGCGGCCACCAGACGTTCCTGGCTCTCATTGTCATCCTCCAGCCGCAGGGCGCGGGACTCGATCTCCAGCTGGCGGACACGCCGCTCCGTCTCGTCCAGCTCCTCGGGCAGCGAGTCGATCTGGACGCGCAACCGGCTGGCCGCCTCGTCCATCAGGTCGATGGCCTTGTCCGGCAGGAAGCGGTCGGCGATGTAGCGGCCGGACAGCTCCACGGCCGCCACCAGGGCGGCGTCCTTGATGCGGATGCCGTGATGCAGCTCGTAGCGCTCCTTGAGTCCGCGCAGGATGCTGATCGTGCTCTCGGCGTCTGGCTCCGCCACCATGACCGGTTGGAAACGGCGCTCGAGGGCGGCGTCCTTCTCGATGTGCTTGCGGTACTCGGCCGTGGTAGTGGCGCCGATGCAGCGCAGCTCACCGCGGGCCAGCATCGGCTTGAGCAAGTTGGCGGCGTCCATGGAGCCCTCGGCGGCCCCCGCTCCCACCACCGTGTGCAGCTCGTCGATGAAAAGGATGCTGCGTCCCTCCGAGCGGGCCACTTCCTTCAACACCGCCTTGAGGCGCTCCTCAAACTCGCCGCGGAACTTGGCGCCGGCCACCAGCGCGCCCAGGTCGAGGGCGAGCAGGCGCTTGTCCTTCATGCTCTCGGGGACGTCGCCGTCCTTGATGCGCAGGGCGATGCCCTCGACGATGGCCGTCTTGCCCACACCCGGATCCCCGATGAGGACGGGGTTGTTCTTGGTGCGACGGGAGAGGACCTGGATGACGCGGCGGATCTCCTCGTCGCGCCCGATGATGGGATCGAGGCGGCCTTTCTCCGCTTGCTCGACCAGGTCCACGGCGTACTTGGAGAGGGCCTGGTAGCGGGATTCGGCGTCGGGATCGCTCACCGTCTGGTGGCCGCGGATCTCCTTGAGCAGGCGGAGCAGGGTCTCGGCGTCCAGACCATGGGCGCGCAGCCAGCCGGCGCCGTCTTCCGCCCGGGTGCGCGCCGACTCCTCCAGCGCGGCCAGGAGGATGTGCTCGGTCGCCACGTACTCGTCACCCAGGCGGTCGGCTTGATTCTTGGCCTCCCCCAGCAGGCGGGTGAGGAGCCGCGAGAGGTAGACTTGCCCGGCCCCTTCCACCTTGGGCAGGCGGGCCACACGCTCGTCGAAGGCGGCCAGCGCCTCGGGGAGGGAAAGACCCAGCTTCCTGAGAGCGGTGGCGAGGACGCTCTGCGGGTCGCCCGCCAGGATGCGCAACAGATGATTCGTCTCCACCTGCTGGTGGCCCAGGGTGGCGGCCAGCCCGGCCGCCTGTTCCAGGCTCTGCTGCGTGCGGTGCGTCAAGCGGTCCATGGACAACATGGGCTCTCCTTGTCAGGGCTCCGCCAGGTTGGCAGGCCACTCCTGCCATTCCCTGCCAGCGCGGGCGGCAGGGTTCCGCTCCGGCCATTGGCGGAAGCAATCGGCCTGGAAGAAGCAAGGACCGGGCCAGGAGCGGCCGTCAGGCGATGCCGCTCTCCGCCGCCAGGTGGCGCGGATCGAGCAGGTCCAGCAGCCGCTCCCGCGCCTCGCCCCAGCCCTCGGGCGCGGGGGGCGCCGTGCAGGCGTCGAGCAGGCGGCCGCCCAGTTCCGGATCCGCACCAGGCTCGGAACCGCCCCACTCGGCCCGCAGCGAGGCGCCCAGGATCCGGGCGGCCACCCGCTGGACGGCCTCCCGGGGACGCAGGGTCAGCAGGGGGTCCGCCGCCCACAGCTCCGCTTCATCCGAACGGGCCGGCAGCGCCAGCCATTGCTCGCGCAGGACCAGCCACAGCTCCCCGGCCTCGGTCAGGGAGAGGTCCGGGGCCTGGATCAGCCACTCCAGGCGTAGCAGGTCCTCCCCCAGCGCCAGCAGGGCGCGGCGTTGCCACCAAGCTCCGGCGGCGGGATGCCGCTGTTCCAGCAAACGCTCCGTCCAGTCCGGGGAACCCGGCAAGCGGGCCAGCATGGCGCCGAAGGTTTCGCCCAACAGGGCCTCCAGGGGGAAGGCCGGTCCCTCCTCCTCGTCCGCCCGCCGCGCGAGCACGGCGCCGGCCCGGCAGCCCAGAGTCCGCCCCAGCGCCGTCAGGGCGGTGCAGGCGCACCGCCAGTCAGGCGACACATGCAAGAGCACGACCGGCCAGTATCCCGCCGGCCCCTCCACCATCTCCTCCAGGGCGGCGGGAAGCCAGGGAACACGCGTGACCCAGCGAGCCAGCGCTTCCTCAATCTCCAGGCCCAGCAAATCAGCGCTGTCGCGCAGCAGCTCGAGCGGGTCGCGTTCCTGCAGCGCTTGCAGGAAGGCGGGCTCGCCCAGGCCGGCGCGTCCTGCCGTCCCGGCCGGGTAGAGGGCGCCCAGGGCGGCCGTGTCCAGCTGGTCGGCCGCTCGTCCCAGGCCGGAGGCCGTCTCCGCCAGCACCTCGCCGGCCGCCCGCCGGATCCCGGCTCCCAACGTGGAGGACAAGAGGTCCAGCCAGACCCTCACGGCGCCGGGAGACAGGCCCAGGCGCTGGCCCTGCTCCTCGGGCAGCGAGGGATAGCCCGCCGCCTGCGCCGCCATCGATTCCAGCCGCAGCCACTCCAAAGCCTCGGCGGCTCCGGCACGGACCGGGGCGCACAAGGCCACCCAGGCCACCTGGCGTTCCTCCCCCAACCGCGCCCGGGCCAGCACCTGCTCCAGATCGCGCCGGTCCATGGGGCGGCCCCCGGCCGGTGCCGGCCGCTCCAGCCAACGGGATTCCAGACCCGTGAGCAGGCGGTCCTGCCGCTGGCGGAGTGCGGGCTCGCCATGACAGGCCGCCAGTTCCATGAAGAGGGCCTGCACCTGCTGGTCCAGGCCTTCGTCATCCATGGATCCCAGCGCGGCCTCCTGCACCTGGAGGAAGAGAGCTTGATCGGCCTGGGTCCGCCAACGGGCCTGGCGGGCGGCCACCATCGCCTCGCCATCCGCCCGCCCGCCCAGGAAGTCCAGCCGGATTCTCTCCCAGGCCGTCAACAACTCCCGCTGCGCCATGGCATGGGCGCGAACCAGATGGCGGGCTTCATCGATGAACATCCTTCTCCTCCTTGCCGCCCTTGCACCTCCGCTGCGCACACTCAAGGTAGGGCTCGCCCCGGCGGCCCGCTTGCGGGGGCGGCACGCGGGCGGCACATTGACGGTGGCGGAGGCCGGCGATGGACGGCCCGGCCCGGATCATGGAGGCGCGTGATGGATTGGCTGAACCTGCTTTCCCCCTGGCAGCTGGGCTTGCTCGTCTTCCTCCTGCGCATCATCGACGTGTCCATGGGAACGGTGCGCACCCTGGCCGTGGTGGCGGGCCACATCCGCATCTCGGTGGTGCTGGGCTTCTTCGAAGTGCTGATCTGGGTCTTCGCCATCAGCCAGGTCATCCAGACGGCCTCGCACAATCCGTTCATCCTGCTCATGTACGCGGGAGGTTTCGCCTCGGGCAACGCCGTGGGCATCCTGGTGGAGCGGCGCTTGGCCATGGGTCGGCGAGTCCTGCGCATCATCTCCGCCGAGGGAGGGGAGATCGCCCGTCAACTGCGCGAAGCCGGACAGCCCGTCACCGTCTTCCGGGGCGAGGGGCGGGACGGGGAGCGCCTGCTCCTCTACTTCCTCTGCGAGCGCAAGGACGTGGCACGCTGGGTGGAGCTGGGCCGCCGGATCGATCCCAAGCTCTTCTTTGTGGTGGAACCAGCCTTCGAAAGCAGTACAATGCAGCCCCTGCCGCTACCCAGCGCGACCGGGTGGCGGGCCTGGATGAAAAAGAAATAGTGACCGACGCTCGCCTCCACGCACCAGTTGAGGAAACAAGCATGAAGGCATTCAGACCTCCCCTGCCGTTGATGGAACAAGCTGGTCCGGTGCTCCTCCTCCTGTTCATCGCGCTGCTCCTAGTCCCAAGTGCCCGCGCGGCCGAGCAGGCCGCCCCACGCACGATGGACGAGAAGCTCGACACCCTGCTTGTCCAGCAGCAGGAGCTGCTCAAGGGGCAGGAGCAACTGAAGCGCGAGATCCTGCAGATCGATCCCTTCCCCGACGGCGCCTTTGCCATCGCCGTCAACGTGCCTCTGGCCCTGGCCAGCACGGCGGGCGACACGCGCATGTACAGCGGATCCCTGATCTGGTTCCCTCCGCGCTCGCGGCTGGAGGTGGTGATGCCCATCTGGCATCGCAGTGTCAATGACGACACTGATTTTCGTGCCACGCTGGTGGACCTGCAACTGCGCAGTTATCTCAGCCGCCGTCGCTCGGGATTCTACTGGGTGGCGGGCATGCGCCAGGCTTGGCTGAGCGGGCGGACGAGTAACAATCCCTTCGACTGGGAGCTGGACGATGGCGAGCGGCTCACCGTGGACAAGGTGGGTGTATACGGGGGTTTCGGATTCCGCGCCCGTTCATCGCGGCTCTATTGGAACTGCAACCTGCTCCTGGGCCGCTACTTCGGGGGCGAGGACGTGGACCTGCGCAACGACGGCCTGCTGGGCGAGGACTACCTGCTCGACGTGGAGCTGTTCAAGTTCGGCATCATCTTCTGATCATGGCGCCAGGGCGCGCCCCAGGCGCCGGGCGGCCTGGATGAGCGGGTCGGCCAGCGGTCCGAAGGGCGGGCTGTAGGCCAGGTCCAGGCCGGCCAGATCCTCCGCCGTGCCCCCCGACTGCAGCAGGGCGGCCAGCACATTGATGCGCTGGGCGCCGCCCCCCCCTTCCGACAGGATGGCGCCTCCGCGCAGGAGGCCGTCGGCCGCCGCTTCCAGCCATACTTCGAGACGCCCGGAGCCGGGCATGGCATGGCCCAGGGTGCGGGCGGCGGCGTGGGCACGCCGCAACGCGGCGGAAGCGGCCGGCATGTTGGAGCGTGGCCCGGTCAGACCGCCCAGACCGAGCAGGCCGCGTACGATTTCCTCCCTGGACGGCTCCGGCGCCACCGGGTCCGGCTCTTCCCGCAACCACAGACGGCCGCAGCGGGCCAACTCCAATCCGAAACAACGCACGATCATGGTCTGTGGTCCTGGCGCCAGGCGACGGTGATCGCCTGGGCCGGCGGCCGCGTTCCAGCCGGCCACGCGGCCGCCGGCCACCGCCTCGCGGGCCTGCGGATTCCAGACGAAGCCGCTTTCGCCGTGTAGCGGCGGAACCACGGGCGATCTCGTGACACAATCGCCGGCCGCCCACACCCGCGCATGGCCCGTGCGCATCGTCTCGTCCACGGGCAGGGCGCCCCCATCGTCCAGCAGCCCGCTTCCCTGCAGGAAACCCGTTGCGGGCCGTTGGCCCGCGGCATTGATCAACAACTGCGCCCGGATCCGCCTCGCCCCGCCGCTTTCGGACCGCAGGTCCAACAGCAGATGCGGCGGCAAGCCGTCCACGATCCGGCCGGCGATCAGCTGTCCACCCAACGCAAGCTCGACGCCATGCCGCTCCAGTTCGTCGCGGGCCGCCAACCGGATGGGTCGGGGAAAGGGGTTGAGCGGCAGGTCAAGGGGATCGACGAGGACCACATCCAGCCCCAGCGTGCGCAACGCCTCGCACAGCTCCACACCCACCAGTCCGGCCCCCGCCACCACGGCCGTGGCCGGCGGGTGGCACAAGGCCTTCAGCCGGCGCAGGTCGTCCAGGGAGCGGAATTGATGAATGGCCGTCTCCGGCAGTCCGGGCAGGGCCAGGGCGCGGCCTTGCGCCCCGCTGGCGACCACCAGGCGGTCCCAGGTCAGCTCCTGCTCCCCGCCTGCCTCACGCCTCTCCACCCGCAGGATGCCCCGCTCCAGATCCACGTGACGGACGCGATGGCCCAGCGCCACCTGGATGCCCGCCTCCCGGAAAGCGGCCAGCGGACGGACCTGGAGATCCTCCGCGGCACGGGCGGGATCGGCCAGGTTGTAGGGCATGCCACAGGCGCCGAAGGAGACCGCGGACTCCGCCGCCAGGACAAGGATGTCGAGGGCGGCGTGACGGCGGCGCGCCGCCAGGGCGGCGGCCAACCCGGCCGCATTGCCACCGATGATCACCAGTCGCTCGGCCATGGTCTCCTTCCAGGACCGGGCTCCGGACTTCCCGGAGGCCGCGCCGGCCAATGTAGGTAAGCGGTCCTGGTGCGATATTGAAGCGCGGCGCGGGAGGTCCGGCCAGCACAGTCCCTCGGAATCCGGGAGTCTCCCATGACGGAGCTGGACCCGCTCCCCCCCGACTTCGATCCCTCCTACCTCAGCACCGTCGACGAGTTGTATCACGACCAGTGGGCCGCCCGCAAGTTGTTGCGCATCCGCTGGCTCCAGCGATCCATCGAGGGATTCTGGCCGCAGGGGCATCCCGCCCGCCTGATCCACGTGGCGGGCACCAATGGCAAGGGTACCGTCTGCCGCATGCTCGAGGCCGCTCTCCATCCGGCGGGTGGCGCCGGTGCCATGACCAATCCGCACCTCTTCGACTTCATCGAACGCTGCACCATCGGCGGCCGGCCCCTGCCGAGGAGGGAGTGGGCCCGCCTGTGGCGCACGGTGGTGCGTCCCCATTCCCTCGATCGTGGCGAGCCGGATCCCGACCGCTGCCTGAGCTTTGCCGAGGCCGGCATCCTGCTTGCCCTCCACGCTTTTACCGAGGCCGGCTTGCGCTGGGGTCTGGTCGAGACAGGAGTGGGCGGGCGCTACGCCCCCTCCATGGCCATCACGCCCGTCTGTTGTGTGCTGACCAACGTGGGACGCGACCACCCGGAGACCCTGGGTCATTGCGTGTGGCAACGGGCCCTGGAGAAGGCGGGGATCGCCCGCGCGGGGGTTCCGCTGGTGACGGCGGCCACCGGCGAAGGGTTGGCGGTGGTGCGCCGCGTGGCCGAAGAGGAGAAGTCGCCCCTCCATCTGGTCGGACCGCGGCAGGAGGAGGAGACGCGGGCTCTGGCGGACAGCCTGGGCGTCGCCGGAACACGGCCACCCCATGGCTGGCTCAATCTGGCCCTGGCCGCCACCGTCATCAGGATAGTGGCGCCGGAGCTGGATCCCGCGGCCGCCCTGGCAAGCATGCTGGACGTCGCTCCGCTTCCCGGTCGCTTCTGGCAGGCCGGTCCGCACCTGCTGGCCGACGTGGCCCACAATCCGGACAAGTTGGCCGCCTTGGCCGCCGAGTTGGAGCTGCGCCATCCCGGGCGGCCCCTCCTCCTGGTCTTCGGCGCCAGCCGCAACCGTCCCTTGGCCCCCATGCTGGCGCCGCTGGTCCATCGAACAGCTTGCGTCATTTTCACAAGCGCCTCCTATGCCGGCCGCGATCCGGAGCAACTGGCCGCGGAGTGCCGTGACGCCTATCCCGCATTGGCGACGGAGGTGGTGCCCGACCCGCGGAAGGCCCTGGCCCGGGCCGAGGCACGGCGGGGCCACCGGGATTTGGTGGTGATCACCGGCAGCGCCTACACGATCGATCAGGCCCTCAACCCGGACCCGCTGATGAAGCGTCTCAATGCGGAGTACGGCCGTCGGGGCGGTGAGCTATCAAAATCCTGACCCCTTAACCGGAGGATCCATGTCCGCCTTCAACCAATTGGTTGCCAATACACTGCCCTACTTCCCCAAGCGCCTGGTCGGCCATTTGTCCCGGCACTACATCAGCGGCGAGCAATTGGACGACGCCGTGCGCGTCGGCCGGGAGCTGATGGCGGAAGGCTGCTGCCTGACTCTTGACGTGTTGGGGGAGCACATCCTGCGCCCGGAGGAGGCGACGGCCTATGCCGACCTCTACCTGCAGGTGCTGGACCGCATCGCCGCGGAAGGGCTGGACGCCAATGTCAGCGTCAAGCCGACCCAGATGGGCATGGCCCTCGATCTGGAACTGTGCCGGGCCAACTGCCGGCGCATCCTGGCCCGGGCCTCCCAGCACGGGAACTTCGTGCGCATCGACATGGAGGACACGCCCTGGACCACCGCCACGCTCGATCTCCACGATGAGCTGCAGCGGGACTTTCCCGGCCATGTGGGGGTGGTGATCCAGGCCTACCTGCGGCGGACGATGGATGACATCCAGGGCCGCCTCATCCCGGCGCGCACCCACCTGCGCCTCTGCAAGGGCATCTACAAGGAGCCGGCCCACCTCGCCCTCCACGGCCACCAGGAGATCCGCGACAACTACCTGCGCTGTCTGAAGGCCCTGTTGGAGGCGGGCAACTACGTCGGCATCGCCACCCACGACCAGTTCCTGGTGGATGGCGCCATGCGCATCATCGCAGACCTGGGCCTGCCGCGCGATCGTTACGAGTTTCAGATGCTGCTGGGTGTCCTGCCGGCCCTCCGTCGCCGCATCGTGGCCCAGGGCCACAAGTTGCGGGTCTATGTGCCTTTCGGCGAGGCCTGGTTCGCCTACAGCACCCGGCGGCTCAAGGAGAACCCCGACCTCGTCATGCATTTCATCCGGGATTTCTTCCGCCGCCATTGAACTTTCCAGAGCGTGTGTCGCCCCCGGTTCTTTGGACACGGTTTTAGACATCAGGCGACCTGCCTGACGGTGGCGGCTTGACGGGCCTCGAAGGGAGTCAGATAGCCCAGCTTTTCGAGCCGCCAATGGGCATTGTAGCGATCGACGAAGTCG
>JAUXWS010000070.1 GCA_030685015.1 bacterium | reverse complement strand
GTGGCAGGTGGCGCAGTCCTGGGAGAACTGGTTGGCGGCGTGGTCGGGATTGGTCGCCTGCTGGTAGTCCGGCTCGTGGCAGGCCCAGCAGGCCCCGTCGAGCTCCGTGTACTGGCCGCCCACGTGGCAGGCCGCGCAGCTGACGGCGACGTGGGCGCCGGTGAGCGGGAAGTCCGTCAGGTCGTGGTCGAAGGTGGCCGGCTGCCAGGCGGCCGTGCTGTGGCAGGTGGCGCAGTCCTGGGAGAACTGGTTGTCGGCGTGGTCGGGATGGGTCGCCTGCTGGTAGTCCGGCTCGTGGCAGGCCCAACAGGCGGCCGGCAGGTCGACGAAGCGTCCGTTTGTGTGGCAGTCCGCGCAGTTGACCGCGAGGTGGGCCCCACTCAGGGCGAAGTCCGTCAGGTCGTGATCCAGGGTGGAGGGGGACCAGGCCGTCTGGTTGTGGCAACCCGTGCAGTCCTGCGGAAAGAGGTTGGCCTCGTGGGCCGGATCGGTTGTCTCCACGAAGCTTGCCTGATGGCAGGAGAAGCAGTCCGTGGGCGTCATCGTGAAGTTTCCGCCCAGGTGGCAATCCACGCAGAAGACCGCGACATGCGCATCCAGCAGAGGGAAGTCCGTCGCCTGGTGGTCGAAGCCGACGCCCTGCCAGGACTCCCTCGTGTGACACAGCGCGCAATCCAGCGGGTAGCCCGGCGCCTGATGCGCAGGTTCGCCGGCGGCCTGGTAGTCAGCCAGATGGCAGGTCGCGCAGAGGCTGCTGGTTCCCGCGTACTGCTGGCCGACATGGCACCGGGCACAGGAGAGCGCCCCGTGGGCGCCGTCCAGCTCATAGCCGGTGGCGGCGGCGTGGCTGTAGGCGGATGGGCGCCAGCCCTGCTCGTCGTGGCAGACGGCGCAACCCTGGCTGAAGCCGGCCGCCACGTGGCGGGGATCGGCGGAAGCCTGCCAGGCCGCTGCATGGCAACCGGCGCAGTGGGCGGGCGCCAGGTCGAAGCGTCCGCCCTCGTGGCAGGAGACGCAGCTGGCGGCGGCGTGCCGGCCCAGCAGGGGAAAGGCGTCGTGCTGGAAACCACCGGGGGTGGCCCAGCGCGCCGTGCTGTGACACTGGGCGCAGTTCGTGCCCAGGCCGCCCTCCCCATGGACCGGCCTCGCGGTGGCGAGGTAGTCGCCCGCGTGGCAGGCCGCGCACTCCAGCGGGGCGCCGGCGAACTGCCCGGCGCCGCTGCCGGGATGGCAGGCCCGGCAGTCCAGGCCGCGGTGGGCGCCCGTGAGCGGGAAGAGGCTGCGCTCGTGGCGCCGCTCCAGCAGGGTGCGATCGAACCAGCGGGCCGGGCTGTGGCACCCGCCGCAGTCCGGGCCCAGCGCTCCCTGGTGGAGATCCAGATGGCAGTCGGCACAGGCGCCCGGCGTGTCGCGGAAGCGCAGGTCGAGATGGCAGGCGGCGCAGGCGACCTCCCGATGGCGGCCCGCCAGCGGCCAGGAACTGTCGCGGTCATGGTTGAACTCCGCCTCGCTCCGCAGGGACCAGCCCGTCGTGGCGTGACAGGCCCCGCAGGCGATGGTGAGAGGTCCGTGCGGGCTGACGAGGGCGCCCCAGGTCGGCCTCGGGCCGCCGCACAGCGCCAGCAGCAGCGTCAGCAGGATCAGCCAGTTGCCCATCTCAACTCCCTCCCGCGCCGGGGCCGTGGCAATCCTCGCAGCGGATGCCCAGCGGCCGGTAACGGATGAAGTGTCCCTCGGCGTCCTGCTCCGGGCGGTGGCAGGCGGCGCAGGCCAGGTCGCGGTGGCGGCCGTCGAGGGGGAAGCGGCTCTCGTCGTGGGAGAAGCGGGTCTCCCGCCACCCTGTGCTCTGGTGGCAGGAGGCGCAGTCGGGGCCCCGCTCCGCCGTCGCGAACTGGGCGCGATGGGGGTCGGCATGGCAGCCGGCGCAATCCCGGCTGAGCCCCTTGAGCGGAACCCGGATGGGATCCGTCACCGCGCCCACCCGGTGGCAGGCGCCGCACTCCACCGCGGCATGTCGGCCCCTCAGCCGGAACTCCGTCCGCTCATGATCGAAGGAGCGGCCTCTCCATTCTTTCAGTCCGTGGCAGTGGCGGCACCCGTCCTCCCCCATCCAGGGCCGGGCCTCCCCTCCGTGCGGGTCGCCGTGGCAGTCGGCGCAGGCCTGCCCGGAGAAAGCGCGTCCGCCCAGGTCGTAGCGGACGGGAGCGGCCGCCGCCGGGCGGGTGTGGCAATCGTCGCAGGCCACGGCCAGATGAGCGTCTTCGAGGGGGGCGCGACTCTCCTGGTGGCGGGCCAGGCCGAAACGGGAGGGCCGGAATCGCTCCGTGTCGTGGCAGTCGGCACAGGCCTGTGCGCGTCCTGTCCGGCTGAACTGGCCGCCGTGCGGATCCTGGTGGCAGGCGGAGCACTCCGGGAAGGGCGGACGCCGACGGGCGGGCTCGGCGCCCTTGTGACAGTCGGCGCAGGCCACCTGGCGGTGGGCGCCGGTGAGTGGATAGCGGGTCCGCCCGTGGTCGAAGCTGCCGCTGCGGATCTGGAAGGACTCGGTGCTGTGACAGCCGCCGCAATCCGGACCCAGCCGGTCCTCGTGAGGATCGCGGTGGCAGTCGGTGCAGCGGGCAGAAGCCAGGGGCTTGAAGCGGGCCGCCCCGGCCGCAGGCGCATCATCGACCACGAAGCGGCCCTCGGCGGGTCGCGGCAGCTCGGGCTTGTGGCAGGCGGCGCAGCGCGTCGTGGCGTGGGCGCCGGTGAGGGGGAAGCGCGTGGCATCGTGGTCGAAGCGCGCCGGAGTCCAGGCGCGGGCGTCGTGGCAGGTGGCGCAGTCGGAGCCCAGCTGGCCCTGGTGCTCGTCCCGGTGGCAGGCCAGGCAGTCGCGCGCCTGACCCAGGTAGCTGCGCGCCGGATTGAGGTCCCTGGCCGCGGCCAGGACAGGATCCATCAACTCCCACCGATGGCAGGCGCGGCAGTCCGTCCCGGCATGGGCGCCCTCCAGCTTCCAACCGGCCTCGGCGTGGTCGAAGCCCGCCTCGCCCTTCTCCCAGTGGATCAACTGGAAGTCCCGCCCATGGTGGTCGCTGTGGCAGGAGACGCAGGCGGCCTGTCGCACGCGGCGGGAGGCATGGAAACCCCGGCCCTCCCGGATGCGCGCCGCCAGCGTGGTGTGGCAGGCCAGGCAGCGGGCGCCGTCCACCGGCTTCCCCAGTTCGTGACAGGATGTGCACTTGCCCAGGCCTTCCAACTGCTGGTGGGGGAGGGCCAACTTGCCCGGCGAGAGCTGCGCCGCGGCGGCCAGGGGCAGCAGCCAGGCAAGCAGGAAGAGCCAGGGGCAAGGTTTCACGCGGCATCCCCCCGCCGCACCTGACGGCCGAAGTGGGTGTCGATGACCACGCCCGCCTGCCGCAGGAGCCCGGTGGGCAACTCGCCGCCGATCTGCACAAGGACCAGGCCCGCGGGCAGGAGCGTCGTCGCGCCGCCACCGGCGATCTCCAGCCCGGAGGCCTGGACCCGCACCGGCAGGGAGTCCAGGTGGACGCGGATCCGGCCCGCGGCGGCGGCTTCGCGCAGGGCGTCCTGGTTGGGCAACCGCGCCCGCACGAAGGATCCGCCGCGGTGCACAAGGTCCACCGAGGCCGCTCCCGCCGCCGCCAGGCGTAGCGCCCCCTCGATCGCCGAGTCGCCGCCGCCCGCCACCACGCAAGCCAGGCCGGCGAACTGCTCCGGATCGCGCAGTTGGTACTGCACGATGCCCTGCTCCTCACCGGGCACGCCCAGGCGACGAGGGGTCCCCCGGCGGCCGATGGCCAGCAGCACACGACGGGCGCGCCACACCGCCGTGCCGCCGTCGGCCCGCCTCGTCCCCAGATGGAAGCCGTCCGCCTCCGCCCGCACCTGGACCACCTGCTCACCGCAATGCAGGGTCGGGCGGCGTCGGTCCAGCGTGGCGGCGAGGAGTTCCAACAGCTCCTCCTTGCCGATCTCCCGACGCCGCAGAGGCTCCTCGCCGGGCAAACACATGGGCTGGGTCATCACCAGCTTGCGGCGAGGGTAGTGCAGGATGGTGCCGCCCGGCGAGTCCTGCTCGACCACAACCGCCCGCAGTCCGTCCAGCTGGGCCTGCAGCGCGGCGGCGAGACCGGCCGGGCCGGCTCCCACCACGAGCAGATCATGCTGCTCCGGGTCCGTGGCGGGCTGGCCGCGCAGCGAGGCGGCGATGGCCGTCGCAGCCTGCGTCCCCTGATTCACCGCGTTGCGGATGAGGCCCATGCCGCCCAGCTCGCCGGCGATGTAAAGGCCGGGCACGTTGGTCTCGTAGGTGGGGCGCACCCGGGGCAGTTCCACGCCGCGCCGCGCCGTGCCGAAGACAAGGTCGATCGCCTCCACCGGGCAGGAGGCCTCGCAGGCCCCATGGCCCACGCAGGCGGAGGCGTTGATGAGGACGGCCTTGTTGTCCACCAGCCCGATGACGTGGTGCTCGGGGCAGGCCCGGACGCAGGCGCCGCTTCCCACACAGCGCCCCGGATCGATGCGCGGATGGAGGCTGGCCGGCTCCGTCAGGCCGCGGACCTGGGCCTCCGCCAGGCGGGTCCTCATCACCCGGTTGCGCCGTTCCTCCCTCCGCAGATAGAAGAAGATGACGGCCGCGCAGAGGAGGCCGCTGGCCAGGTAGAGGGCAAGTTCGCCGGTCACGGCGCCACCGGCGGCGGGGCGCCGTGCTGGGTGGTGAAGAGCAGGGCGACCACCACGTGGATGATCATGAAGAGGATCATGATGGCGGCGAAGGGGCGGTGGAAGACATGCCAGTGGTGCAGCAGGCGGCGGGCCAGGTCCAGGGCCACCCGCCGGCGGCGCAGCAGTTCCAGGCGGCGCAGGGTGCCCAGGACATGGGTCGGAGCGGCCAGGCCGGCGGCCGCCAGCTCCCGCCGCCAGCGCCGTCGCCTCAGGGGCCAGGCCAGGTCCAGGGCCAACCAGGAGGAGAGGCCCCCGGCCGGATGGTCCACTTCGCGGCGCAGCGCAAGGGGCAGGCCGGCGGCGTCCAGATCCGCCTCCAGGGCCGCCTGGCGGGTCTGGAGAGAGCCCGCATCCAGTTCCACGCCCTCCTCGTCCCGCGGGATTTGTCCGTAGAGGTAGCGGCCCAGCGCGCCCGAGACGGCCACCAGGACCATCGACCAGTAGGAGAAGGCGACCAGTCCGCCCACCTTGAAGGCGGAGTGGAGGACGATGAGGAGCGGCCCGGTGACGCCCATCCAGATGTGGATGTCCAACCAGGTGCGGAGGGATCCGGCGCGGGCCAGCCGCTTCCATCTCTTGCGCACCACGTAGAGGAGAAGGATCAGGATGAGGGCGGAGCCGGCCAGGCCGAAGAGGTGGCCCAGGCTGCCGCCGGAGGTGAGGCGGGCATAGTCGGGGTGGCGCGGCCGGGCCGTCGCCGCAAGCCGGTAGTAGTCCCAGCCCGAGGCCAGCCACCCGGCCACCGCGGCCAGGGTGATGGCGTAAAGGACGGCCAGCAGGGGCCGGCGCAGGCGATGATCAGCTTTGCCGGTCACGCTCCCCTTTCTCAGCAGCCCGTCGGACTTGGCCACCTCGCGGTCGACATCGCCCCTGCCGGTCCCATTCGACGCTGATTTCGTGCGAGCACATGCCATTGGGCGACGCGAAATCCCCACCGACTGGCCCTCGACATGGGCGTGACTGCCATCGCAGGTCCACCTCCGACAGGCTGTCTGTGGCGACCCGCCACGTGGCAAATCGGCTCTTCAGCCACATCACGCCGAAGGTGTCGAGGATGCCCACCCACAGGCGGTTGCCCACCCCGTACTTGGAGAGGCCCTGACGACGGGGCCGATGTTCCACCTCCAGTTCCGCCAGGCGCCAACCGTCCAGTCGCACCAGGGTCGGCAGGAAGCGGTGCATGCCCCGGAAGGGCGGCAAGGTACGAACGCAGTCGCGACGAAAGACACGGATCGAGCAGCCTACATCCATTATCCGCTCGCCGGTCAGGGCGTTGCGCCACCCGTTGGCGATGCGCGAGGAGAGGCGACGCCGCCAGGTGCCGCGGCGCACGGCGCGACGGCCGTTGACCATGTCCGCGCCGGACTCCCGCCCATGGGCGATGAGGCGTGGCAGGTCGGCGGGGTCGTTCTGGCCGTCCCCATCCAGGGTCCCCAGCAGGGAGCCCAGCGCTTCATGGATTCCCGCCAGCAGGGCGGCGCTCTGGCCGGCGTTGCGCTCCAGGCCGATGAGGCGATGCCGTCCCTCACGGCGAATCTGGTCGCGCAGCGCATCGCGGGTGTCGTCCGTTGAACCGTCGTCCACCCAGATGCACTCCCATTCCAGACCGGCCAGTGCCCCTTCGATCTCCAGGGCGAGCGGCCCCACGCTGGCCTCCTCGTTGTAGACCGGAACAATCAGGCTGTATTCGGGCACCTTCATGGCGTGGTCCCTTTCCCTGTCAAGTTGTCGGTTTCGCGGGTGGCGACCGGCTGCTCCAAGCGCACCAGCAGCCAGGTGCGGACCCGTGAGGGCAGAAAGGGATCGTGGACGGCGTGGCGCAGCCGGACTCGATGCGGTCGGGCCAGCGGCTCCAGATCCCCGGCCTGGCAGAGCAGCCAGGCCGCGCCGGGCGCCAGGCGATCCAGATCTTCTTCGCTACGGGCGGGCGGGACCGGGCGGCCCAGATAGAAGGAGGTGGAGTAGCGATCGTTTCTCCAATTGATCAGGGGGAGCGGCTCCTCCGTCAGTTCGGCGCAGGACTGATAGAAGTGGCGGGGACTGCGGTAGGCGTCCACGGCGCGCAGCGGCCCCCCCGCTCCCGCGGCCAAGGCCAGCAAAAGACCTGCCGCCACCTGTTGCAGGCCGGTGACCCCACTTTGCCGCCAGAGCCAGACCGAGGCGACGGCACCCAAGGCCGCGGAAGCCAGTACCAGCGGCGTGGCTTCCAGGCCACCCCGCGTCAATAGCACCAGGGCGGCGGCCGCGGCCAGGAGAGGCAAGGCCGCGCCCAGGACACGCAGCAGGGTTTCGCGCCCCCGCGCCCAGCGTCCCGCCGCCGAGGCGGCCACGGGGAGCAGGGCGGCGGCGGGGGCAAGGGAGAGCAGGTAATGGGTGCGCTTGCTGGCGGCCAGGCTGAGCAGGAGCAGGCCCAGGCCCAGCCAGACGAGGGGGATGCGTCCGATGCGGTCCCGCCACACGCCGCGATCCAGGAAGAGCAGGGCGGGCAGCAAGGCGGCCAGCCGCGGCAAGTAGTACCACCAGGCCTCCCGATGCACCTGGAAATCCGCATCCGCCAGGCGGGCCACGCTTTTCCCCACCCACGTATTCAAGGCTTCGGGCAGGCGGGCCATCACCAGGATGAACCAGGGCAAAACCAGCATGGCCTGAAGGAGCAGGATCACCAGCACATCGTTCCGGCCCAGGCGTCGGCGCTCCACAGGGAGCCCGCGCTCGAAGGCCAGGATGCCGAAGAGCGGGAAGAGCCAACCCAGCGGCCCCTTCGTCAGGAAACCCGCCGCCAGGAAGAAGCCGGGCAGGAGACGGACCACCCGTGGCCGGGGCATGCCGCGGGGCGGCAAGCGCAGGACCGCCGCGACGGCGGCAAGGCCGAAACAGAGCAGGAGAGGCTCTGTCTCCGCGTTGAGGCCCATCCCGATGACCAGGGGCAGGCCCAGGAGCGCCACGGCCCCCAGATCCCCATCGGCCTGACCAGGTCCACGGGCTTTGCGAAGCTCGCGCGCATAGGAGCGCCCCAGGCTAAGCATGGCCAGCCAGCTGCCCAGGGTGGCCACAAGGGCGGGCAGCCGGGCGGCCCAGTCTGAGACGCCGAACAAGCCCATGGACACGGCGCTGCTCCAGTAAAGGAGAGGCGGCTTGGTGACGAAGGGTTCGCCCAGCAGGGTTGGCACCAGCCAATGGCCGTCCTGGAGCGTCTCCCGGGCCACCTCGGCCCGCCGGGCCTCGCCGTGGGCACCCCAGAATCCCTTGTTGAGGGAGACGGCGAGCAGGGCCAGGAACAGCAGGAGCAGCCAGATGCGGGAAGCTGGGTTGATGCAGATGTGTTGTCCGGGTCTGATCATTTGGAGGCCAGGGCGCGGACCCGGTGCTGGAGACTGATGTTCCGGACATAGGTCATAAGACCCACGCCCTGCCCTGCGGCAATGACAGGGTCATGACGCCAGGCGGCGTATGCAAGCAACAGGATGGAACCCACCAGGCTGGTCCACCAGAACAGGGGAGGAAGCTCGACGATGGCATGGCGCTCGGCGCTCCACCATTGCAGGGGAAAACGGGTTAGAAAGATGAACTGCCCCAGCCATCCCACCAGCATCCTGGGAGAGTGGTCCTGGTGCAAGGACTGCATCATCGCGGTCAGGTGGGCCATGGTCAGGACGGTCAGGGCCAGGCCCAGGATCCTTGGACCAAGGCGCGGCCTCTCCCTGTGGGATGCCAGGTGGAGGTTGCGCAGGTAGATGGCCAGATTGACAGCCTGCCCGAGGATGATGACCGGATCATGCCGCAAGGTCGCGTAGGCAAGAAGCGCGATGGCCCCCAGGATGGAGAGTATCCAGAAACCATCGGGCACGATGCTGCGTCCCGCCCGCTCCGACCTCAGCCACTGCAAGAGGGAGCGCCCGAAATAGGCACCCTGACCGAACCAGCCGATGGCGAACATCCAGTGCATGCGCTTCCTGTCAATCTGGCGGACAACCTATGGCGGAGTGGCCCTCTGCGCAATGCGTCATATGCGCGATTTCCCTACTTTCCCCATGACAATCCAGGACATCGCATGAAGCTCATGTTTCACCTGGCCGAGCGCAGAGGACTGCTTGCCGGGTATCTGGCCCTGGTCAGCCTCTTCCTGATTGTGGATCCCCTGCTCGATCTGCGCGGCGGCGAAGGCCTGACCCATGTGCTGACCGAGGGGGTGATGGCGCTCATCACCCTGGCCGGCGTGTTGGCCATCCTGTGGGACATGCGGCAGGAGCGCCGCCATCGGTGGCAGCTGGAGACGCGGCTGCGCGACGCCCGCGGCGACGTGGCCCATTGGCGCAGCGAGGCCCAGGGCCTGCTCGCCGGACTGGGCCAGGCCATCGACCGCCAGTTCCAGCGTTGGGGCCTTACCCCGGCCGAACGGGATGTGGGCGTGCTGCTGCTCAAGGGCTTGAGCCACAAACAGGTGGCCCAGGTGCGGGACACGAGCGAGCGCACCGTGCGCCAGCAAGCCCGGGAGGTGTATCGCAAAGCCCAGGTGGGGGGACGGGCGGAACTGTCGGCCTGGTTCCTTGAGGATCTCCTGTTGCCGGAGTCGGCCCAGGCGCACCGGCTGGCAGAGCCGACGGTGCCGGAGGACCCGGGCGGGGGCGGCCATGACTGACCTGACGGCCTCAGCCGTCCCCGACGAGGGCCAAGCGGCGCAGAGTGCCTTCCATGTACGTGTCCGTGGCGGCAGTGGTCCGGATCTGCCCTGGCTTCCCGCCCCGGATGACCAGGAGGCGGACGGCTACTTCTGGGTGCACCTGAAGCGCGGCGCCCCGGACACGGCCGGCTACCTCGGCGCGGCGGGACTCGACCCTGTCGCCCGCGAGGCGCTCCTGGCCGGCGAAACCCGGCCGCGCTGGCTGGTGCTGGAGTCCGGCCTTCTGGTCGTGCTGCGCGGGGTCAATCTCAATCCGGGGGCCGAGCCCGAGGACATGGTCGCCTTGCGCTTGTGGATCGAGCCGCGGCGCGTCATCACCGTGGAGGGCCGGCCGGTGCGGGCCGTGGACGACCTGCGGTCCGCCCTGGCGGACGGACGGGGACCACGGGATGCGGGGGACTTCCTGGCCGCGGTGACCCGCCTGCTGCTGAATCGGATGAATCCGGTGCTGGACGAGCTGGAGGAGGAGGGCGACAAGTTGGAGGAGGACGTGCTGCGTCAGCCCAAACCGGGCTTGCGCCAGCGGGTGGGACAGCACCGCCGGCAATGCATCCAGCTGCGGCGGCACCTGGCCCCCATGCGCGAGGTGGTGGCCGCCCTCGCCCTGGATGCCGACGCTCCCCTGGCGCCGCCGGTCCGCCGGCACCTGCACGAATCGGCGGACCGCCTCGTCCGCATCGTGGAGGATCTGGACACCCTGCGCGACCGCGCCGCGGTCACCCATGACGAGCTGGGAGCCGCCCTGGGCGACCAGATCAACACGACCATGTACCGCCTCTCCCTCATCGCCGCCATCTTCCTGCCCTTGAGCCTGCTCACCAGCCTGCTGGGGATCAATGTGGCGGGCATCCCCTGGGCCGGGCAGCCCTGGGCCTTCCTCGCTGTCTGCCTGGTCCTGGCCGGCCTGGGCATCCTGGGCAGCCTCATTCTCTACATCCGCTATTGGAAAAGGGGGCGCGCATGAGCCGGCAAGCCGCTGTTGGCGCCGGGTCCGATCATCCGGGCTTGGCCGGCATCCTGGCTGGCAACCGCCAGTGGGCCGCCCGCCTGCGATCCCGCGACCCGGACTTCTTCCAGCGTCTGGTGGACCAGCAGTCGCCGCGCTGGATGTGGATCGGCTGCAGCGACTCGCGGGTGCCCGCCAACGAGATCATGGGCCTGGCCCCGGGGGAGGTCTTCGTCCACCGCAACGTGGCCAACCTGGTGCAGATGGGGGATCTCAATTGCCTCGCCGCGCTCCAGTACGCGGTGGAGGCGCTGCGGGTCGAGCATATCATCGTCTGCGGCCACGGCAACTGCGGCGGCGTGCGGGCGGCGCTGGAGGAGACGGCCCACGGCCTTATCGATTACTGGATCTGGGACATCCGCCAGACCCGCGAGCGCCACCGGGAGGGCCTCGCCGCTTTGGCGCCGGAGGCGCAGACGGAGGCCCTCTGCGAACTGAACGTGCTGGAGCAAGTGGCCCACCTGGCCCAGTCCAAGATCCTGCGCGGCGCCTGGGGACGCAGCTGGCCGGTCCAGGTGCATGGCCTCTTCTATCATCTGGAGGACGGCCTGCTGCGCGACCTGGGAGCCAGCCTGGGCGCCACCGGCGATCACGGGGAGATTCTTCAAGGCGCCGTGCGCGCCTGCCTGGCCGTGCGGGGCGCGGAAGCGGAGGAGAGCGGCCCATGATGGAACTGACCCTGCGCGTGGCCGGCATGACCTGCCCCAACTGCGCCGGACACGTGCAACGAGCCGTGGAGGCCCTGGCGGAGGGGCTGCAGGCCAAGGTCCACCTGGAGCAGGGCCTGGTCGTGGTGAGCGCCGCCCGCCTGCCGGAGGAGGCGACCCTGGCCCGGGCCATCACCCAGGCCGGCTTCCGGTTCGAGGGGCGGATGGATGCCTGAGCCGCGCCACCGGGCGCTGGACCTGGGCGCCTGCTCCCCGGCGGCGGCCTACCATCTGCTGACCGCCCTCGTCCTGCCCCGCCCCATCGCCTGGATCACCACCCTGAACGAGGACGGGAGCGTCAACCTGGCGCCCTTCTCCTTCTTCAACGTGGTGTGCGCCGATCCGCCCATGATGATGGTGAGCATCGGCCGGCGGGAGGGCGTCCCCAAGGACACGGCGCGCAACCTGCGCGCCCGGCCCGACTTCGTCGTCAACCTGCCCGCCGCCGATCAGGCGGACCTCGTCCAGGCTTCCGCCGCTGATCTCCCTTACGGCGAAAGCGAGCTGAGCGCTCTGGGGCTGGCCACCCTGCCCGCCCGACTGGTGGCGCCCCCCCGCCTGGCCGACACGCCCACCCAGCTGGAATGCCGCGTCGAGCAGTGGCTGGAGCTGGGCCGGGGACCGGTCGACCTCATTCTGGGCCGCATCCTCGAGGCCCACACCCTGACGGAGGCCCTGGACGAGCGGGGACGCCCCCGGGCGGAGGCGCTCCGCCCCCTCGCCCGCCTGTCTTCCGGCCACTTCGCCACCCTCGGCCCCTCCTTCAAGACCTCCCGCTGAAGTTGGCGGATGAGACCAGCCGGCGCCCTCAATTTGCCCTCATTTGATTTGTTCTTCCGGCCAAACTTTGATAGGATTGCTACCGAAACGGCTCGCCCGTGAGCCGCTGTAGCCAACCCATCAACAGGAGCGCTTGCATGTTCACCCTGCCTGATCTGTCGTATGATTTCAACGCCCTGGAGCCGACCATCGACGGCCGGACCATGGAGATCCATCACGGCAAGCATCATGCCGCCTATGTGACCAACCTGAACAACGCGTTGGAGGCGGCGGGGGCGGCGGTGTCCGGCAGGAATCTGGACGACCTGCTGGGGGGATTGGAGCAGGTGCCGGAAGCGCAGCGGGCGGCCGTGCGCAACAACGGCGGCGGTCATTGGAACCACAGCCTCTTCTGGCGGCTGATGAAAAAGGGCGGCGACGGATCGGTCAGCCCCGAGCTGGCGGCCGCCCTCGAGCGCGACCTGGGCGGCATGTCCGCCTTCCGCGAGGCCTTCACCAAGGCGGGCCTCACCCGCTTCGGGAGCGGCTGGGCCTGGCTGGTGACGCAGGGTGGGCGGCTCAAGGTGCTGAGCACGCCCAACCAGGACAATCCCCTGATGGACGGCAGCGGCACGCCCCTGCTCGCCCTGGATGTCTGGGAGCACGCCTACTACCTGAACTATCAGAACCGGCGTCCCGACTACATCGAAAACTGGTGGCAAGTGGTTGACTGGTCGGAGGTGTCGCGCCTCCACCGGGCAACCCTCTAGGTTCCTCCTGTCTGGCGCGGGCCGTGTCGCGACGGTCCGCGCATCTTGTCTCTTTGCTGGTGCGGAGCGGGCCGCCTGCGGGCGGCCCGCTCACGTATCCCGGACGCGCACGTCCAAGCGGACCAAAGCTCACAGGCATTCGCGCACGATCGACGGGCGCCGACCGAGCGGGCCTGTTTTCTACCTTGGCCCCGTCCTTGTCTGGCGGTTGACCCTGACGGGGACCGGCTGCGTGTCGGAACGGCCAGGATAGCAGGGGAGCAGGACCGCGCCTAGAACCATGTGCTGCGCACCGTAGGACTGCTGGGGCTGAGCAACGTCTTCATGACCTTCGCCTGGTACGCCCATTTGAAGACCCTCAGCCACCGGCCCTGGATCATCGCGGCGCTGGTCAGCTGGGGCATTGCCCTCTTCGAGTATTTGCTGCAAGTGCCAGCCAACCGCATCGGCTACCAGGTGTTCAACGTGGGCCAGCTCAAGATCCTGCAGGAAGTGATCACCCTGGCCGTCTTCGTGCCCTTCTCAATCTGGTACCTGAAGGAGCAGCCGCGCCTGGATTACCTGTGGGCGGCCCTCTGCATCCTGGGCGCCACCTTCTTCATCTTCCGCCAGAAACTGATGGCGTGAGGGAATTCGACGGCATTGGGCTTGGTGTTGCCCTGGTGTTGCCCTGGTGTTGCCCTGGTGTTGCCCTGGTGTTGCCCTGGTGTTGCCCTGGTGTTGCCCTGGTGTTGCCCTGGTGTTGCCCTGGTGTTGCCCTGGTGCTCCCCTGGTGTTGCCCTGGTGTTGCCCTGGTGTTGCCCTGGCGTTGCCCTGGTGCTCCCCTGGTGTTGCCCTGGTACTCCCCCGGTGCCGTCCTGGCACATCCGGGAGTCTCCCGCTCCCGCCCTGTCCTCATTCCTACCTTGGACCATCAATCATCCGGGAGCAGGCAAAATGGACATCCACGCCGGCGGGTGCTGGGTCCTGCGCAGCAGGCAGGTGTGGTGCGAGGGCGGCCTGCGGCCCCTGGAGATCCAGGTGGCGCAGGGACGTGTCGAAGCCGTGCGGGAGTGGGGCGGCGGCCCGGCCCTGCCGGCCCCGGCCGTGCTCGACCTGGGCGAGCGCTGGGTGCTGCCCGGCATGATCGACACCCAGGTCCACTTCCGGGAGCCGGGCTTTCCCGACAAGGAGGACCTGGAGAGCGGCAGCCGCGCCGCCGTGGCGGGCGGGATGACGGCCTTCCTCGAGATGCCCAACACGCGACCCCTCACCACCACGGCCGAGACCCTGGCCGACAAGGTGGCCCGCGCCACGGACCGCTGCTGGTGTGATTTCGGCTTCTTCATGGGCGCCTCCCGGGAGAACCTGGAGCAGTTGGCGGAGCTGGAGCGCCTGCCCGGCTGCTGCGGCGTGAAGATCTTCATGGGCTCCTCGACGGGCTCCCTGCTTCTGCCCGACGACGCCAGCCTGCGCCGGGCGCTGGCCAACGGCCGCTCGCGGGTCTCGGTCCACGCCGAGGACGAGGAGCGCCTGCGGGAGCTGAAGCAGGCGCATGCCGGCGCCGACCATCCGCGCTGGCACCCTGTCCTGCGCGACGTCGAGGCCGCCTGTCGCGCCACGGCGCGTCTGCTGGCCCTGGCGGCGGAGAGCGGCCGCGCCGTCCACCTTCTGCACCTCAACTGCGCCGAGGAGATGGCCCTCCTGCGCGCCCTGCCGCCAGGTGTGCTGGGCGGGCGCGTGACGGCGGAGGTCACCCCCCAGCACTTGCTGCTGGCGGCGCCCGCCTGTTACGAGGAGCTGGGCAGCCGCGCCCAGATGAATCCCCCCATCCGCGCCGAGGAACATCGCGCCGCGCTCTGGCAGGCCTTCCTCGACGGGGTGATCCAGGTGCTGGGCTCCGACCACGCCCCCCACACCGCCCGGCAGAAGGCGGGCGCCTATCCGGCCACGCCCAGCGGCATGCCCGGCACCGAGACGATGCTGCCCCTGCTCGTGGACCAGGTGCTGGCCGGCCGCCTGCCCCTGGCCCGGGTGGTGGCGGCCCTGGCCGAGGAGCCGGCGCGGGCCTTCGGCATCGAGGGGAAGGGCGTGATCGCGCCGGGCGCGCGCGCCGATTTAACCGTGGTCGATCCGTTGACGGAGTGGACGGTGGACGAGGCGACCCTGCAGAGCCGCTGCGGCTGGAGCCCTTTCCACGGCCGCCGGCTGCGCGGACGCGTCTCCCACACGATCATCAGGGGACGGCTGGTCTACGCCGAGGGCGCCCTGCGGGGGCCGCCCCAGGGCCGGGCCCTGGCCTTCGCCCACAGCACCTGAAACCGGCGCGCGGGCCGGAAACAATCCCCCTGTCTTCCCGTTACAGATTGTGCTCGGCGCGTCCCGCTGTCCTCCCTGCGCTGACACGACTCGTCGGGATGCCGAGCGAGGGATCAACCAGCGGGAGATTCTCCATGATCGTCTGCCACGCCTTGTTGGCCGGGATGTCCATCCTGGCCGCCGTGCTGCCCGCCGCGGGCGCCCTGCACCCGGCCGACCATCCCCTCTTCGCCGGCGACGCCGTGCACGAGATCCACCTCGACTTTGCGCAGACCGACTGGTGGGAGCAGCTCACCCACAACTTCGAGGACTTCGACGATCCGCCCTATCTTGCCGCCGCCTTCAGCTGGAATGGCGTGGCGCTGGACTCCATCGGCGTCCGCTTCAAGGGCAACAGCAGCTACTGGGGCTACTACGGGCAGAAGAAATCCTTCAAGCTGGATCTGGACGAGTTTGTCGCCGGGCAGGAGTTGGCCGGCCTGGACAAGCTGAACCTCAACAACTGCTACCTCGACCCCAGCTTCGTGCGGGAGAAGAGCGCCTACGAGCTGTGCCGGGCGGCGGGCCTGGCCGTCCCCCGCGCCAACCACGCCGCCCTCTTCATCAACGGGCGGTACTGGGGCCTCTATCTGCTGGTGGAGCAGGTGGACCAGGAATTCATCGAGAGCCGCTGGGGCGGATCCGAGGACGGCAACCTGTGGAAGGGGGATCCCGGCGGCAGCCTGGTCTACCTGGGCCCCGATGAGACCTCGTACCACCCCCATTACGAGTTGAAGACCAACGAGGGGGAGAATGACTGGTCGGCCCTGGTGGATCTGGCCGCCACCCTCAACAACACGCCCCCGGGCGCTCTGCGGGACAGCCTGCACAACCGCGCCGATCTCAACTCGGCGTTGGCCATGCTGGCCGTGGACAACCTGGCGGCCAACCTGGACAGCTATCCGGGCAGCGGGCACAACTACTACCTCTACCACCGGGACCTGGACGGCCGCTTCGTCTTCACCACCTGGGACATGAATGAGGCCTGGGGTGTCTTCAACATGGGCCTGTCGCTGCAGCAGCTACGCCAGCTGAACCCCCACTGGCTGCCGCCCGCCCAGCCGCGACCCCTGGCCGCCCGCCTTTGGCAGGTGCCGGAGCTGGACCAGGCCTACCTGGGGCACCTGCGCCGGTTGATGGCCGGCGCCGCGCACCCCGACACCCTCCTGGGGCGGATGGAGGCCCTGCGCGAGCTGATCCGGCCCTGGGCCCTGGCCGACACCCTGATGATGTTCAGCCCCGCCCAGTTCGAGGCGGCCCTCGACGCCGACCTCACCGCGCCCGGCGGGCCGCCGCCCGGACGCCTCATCCCCGGCCTGCGCGCCTTCATCAACGCCCGGCACAGCTGGCTGACCCAGCAGATCGGGGCCTGGACTCCCCCCGCCGGCCTGGTCATCAACGAGTTGATGGCCTCCAACACCAGCACGGTGGCCGACGAGGCGGGCGACTACGACGACTGGATCGAGGTCCTCAACCGCGGCGACACTCCCCTGGATTTGGCCGGTGTGGGGCTGAGCGACCATTGGGAGGGCGAGGCCGACTTCGTCTTCCCCGCCCTGGTGCTGCCCCCGGGTGGGCGGGTGCTGGTCTGGGCCGACGAGGAGCCGGGGGAGGGGCCTTTACACGCTGGCTTCAAGCTGGACGCCGACGGGGAGGATCTCTACCTGGTCCAGGGCGGCAGCATCATCGATGAAGCGAGCTGGATCGCCCTGTCCCGCGACCTGGCCTGGGGCCGCTGGCCGGACGGTGGCGGATCGTGGCAAAGGCTGAGCCTGGCCACGCCGGGAGAAGCCAATCAGAACCCCGCGGGAGCCGAGTTGCCCGTGTTGTTCATCAACGAGTTCGTCGCCCGCAACCAGACCGGTTTCCAAGACGAGACGGGAGCCCGGGAGGACTGGCTGGAGCTCTTCAATCCGGGACCCGCCCTCGTGGATCTGGGCGGCCTCTTCCTGACCGACGACCTGGCCAACAGCACCAAATGGATGCTGCCGGACACCCTGCTGCCCGGCGGCGCCTTCCTGCTCGTCTGGTGCGACGAGGATCCCCAGGACGGGCCGCTGCACACCAACTTCAAGCTGGGCGCCAGCGGGGAGGAGATTGGCCTCTTCGGCCGTCTGGACCAGGGCAACGGCTTGATCGACAGCCGCGTCTTCGGACCCCAGACGACCGACCAGAGCGAGGGCCGCCTGCCCGACGGGGGCGCGCTCTGGACCGCCTTTCCCCATCCCAGTCCCGGCGCCACCAACTTGGCCGCCCTCAGCGGGCTGACCATCCAGCACCAGCCCGCCGCGGGGCAGCTCCACCTCAGCTGGACGCCCGCCCCGGGTCCGCCCGCCGCCTATCGGATCTACGGCGCCCCGCGCCCCGACCTGCCCTTTCCGCAGGCCTGGAGCCTGCTGGGCGAAGCGGCGGCGCCGGCCTGGAGCACCTCCCTGCCCGGCCCGCTGCTCTTCTACCGGGTGACCGCCCTCTACTGACCAAGGTCGGGACAGGCCGCCCCACCGCCCATCCGTCCCGGGAGCCTGGTGCCCGGCGGGCGGCGTCGCCTTTGATAGATTGCCCAGGTCCGAAAAGCTGCCAAGCGCCAAGGCCGGGATCGCCCCTCCGCACTGGTGGGAGCAGGAGGCGCCGGACAAGTGGGGGCAATCGCATGATCGAAATACTCAGCCGCAACGAGATCTTCCAGGTGCTGACGGCGGAGGAGGCGGCCAGCCTGGCCGAGCTGCTGCAGGAGGAGCGTCCCCAGGCCGGGGAGGTGGTCTTCCGACAGGGCGAGCGGCGGCGGCGGCTGATCCTGGTCCAGAGCGGCGCCGTGCGCGTCAGCGAGCGGGCCGGAGCCGGGGAGCAGGTGCTGGTCACCTACCATGCCGGCCACTTCCTGGGCGAGGCGGCCCTGCTGGACGACAGCCCCCACAGCACCACGGCGGTGGCGGCGGTGGACTGCGTGCTGCTCACCCTGGAACGCGACACCCTGCTGCGCTTCCTGGAAGGCCGGCCCGCCCTGGCCGCCCGTCTGCTGGGCCAGGTGGCGCGCGTCGTCTTCGGGCGGATGAAGCGGGGCCTGCGCGGTGGCGCCGGCCAGTACCGCACGGGCGCCACCCGCCTGGAGCACGACCTGCTGGGCGAGCGGGAGGTGCCACGGGACGCCTACTACGGGGTGCAGACCTTGCGCGCCCTGGAGAACTTCGACATCACGGGCATCCCCCTCCACCATTTCCCCAGCTTCATCCGCGCCCTGGCCATGGTGAAGAAGGCCGCCGCCCAGGCCAACACCCGGCTGGGCCTGCTGCCCGAGGACCTGTCGCGGGCCATCCAGCTGGCCTGCGACGAGATCGTCGACGGCCAGTTCCACAACCAGTTCGTGGTGGACATGATCCAGGGCGGGGCGGGCACCAGCACCAACATGAACGCCAACGAGGTGATCGCCAACCGCGCCCTGGAGATCCTGGGCGAGGAGATGGGCACTTACGGCCGCCTCCATCCCAACGACCACGTCAACTTGTCGCAAAGCACCAACGACGCCTACCCCACCGCCATCCACCTGGCCATGCTGCTCAGCGTGCAGCCCCTCGTGACGGAGATGGAGGAGCTGGTGGACGCCCTGCGCGAGAAGGCCCGCGCCTTCACCCGCGTCATCAAGATGGGCCGCACCCAGCTCCAGGACGCCGTGCCCATGACCCTGGGCCAGGAGTTCGCCGCCTGGGCCCAGAGCGTGGAGGAGGACATCGACCGCCTCAAGGAGAACACGCGCCTCTTCCTCGAGATCAACCTGGGCGGCACGGCCATCGGCACCGGCATCTGCGCCGATCCCGCCTATCCGCGGGAGGCGGTCAAGGCCCTGCGCCGCGTCTCGGGCTTCGAGTTCACCCTGGCCAAGGATCTGGTCGAGGCCTCCAGCGACACGGGCAGCCTCCTCATCTTCAGCGGCATCCTGCGCCGCATCGCCGTCAAGATCTCCAAGGTCTGCAACGACCTGCGCCTGCTTTCCAGCGGCCCCCGCTGCGGTTTCGGGGAGATCAACCTGCCCGCCCGCCAGCCGGGATCCTCCATCATGCCGGGCAAGGTCAACCCCGTCATCCCCGAGGTGGTGAACCAGGTGGCCTTCCAGGTCATCGGCCAGGACCTGACCGTGACCATGGCGGCCGAGGCCGGCCAGTTGGAGCTGAACGTGATGGAGCCCGTCATCGTCTTCAACCTCTTCCAGAGCATGGGCATGCTGGAGCGCGGTTTCCGCACCCTGCGCCGCTTCTGCGTGGAGGGCATCACGGCCAACGAGGAGCGCTGCCGCAGCCTGGTGGACAACTCCATCGGCGTGGTGACGGCCCTCCTGCCCTGGATCGGCTACTCGGCGGCGACCCAGGTGGCCCGCCGCGCCCTGGAGACGGGCATCCCCGTGCGGGAGATCGTGCTGGAGATGGATCTGCTCTCGCCGGCGGAGCTGGAGGACATCCTCCAGCCCGAGCGGATGGTGGCTCCCGTCCGCCTCTCCCTCGACCGGGGCGAGCGGCGGGAATCGGGCGCCTGAGGGGCGGGCGACCCACAGCGGGTTCCCTACCGCCGGGCCGCTCCGCGGTTGCGCCTGGACCTCGATTGTTCCACTTTTCGGCCGTCACACAAGGAATCCGCCCATGACGCTTGCCAACTGGCTGACCTTCGCACGGCTGCTGCTCAGCCCCGTCTTCGTGCTGGTCTTCATGCAGGACGGGCTGGGCGCCCGGGTGGCGGCCCTCGCCATCGTCATCGTCTCCGAGCTGACGGACGCCTTCGACGGACACTTGGCCCGCTCCCGCGGCGAGGTGACGGACTTCGGCAAGCTGCTCGATCCGCTGGCCGACTCCATCAGCCGCATGAGCGTGTTCATCGCCTTCCTCGCCGCCGGCCTCATCCCCTGGTGGATGGTGCTCATCTTCGTTTACCGGGACAGCCTGATCAGCACCATGCGCACCGTCTGCGCCTATCGCGGCGAGGTGGTGGCGGCCCGCACCAGCGGCAAGCTCAAGGCCATCATCCAGGCGACGGTGATCATCGCCATCCTGACGGGGCGCATCGCCAGCGCCCTCTTCCCCGCCCTGCTGCCCACGGCCCTGTTGAACGAGGTGGCCTGGTGGCTGGTCCTCGTCGCCGCCCTCTACACCCTCTACTCGCTCTACGAGTACGTGGCCGCCAACTGGGCCATCGTCTCCAGCGCGGGCCGCGCCCAGCCCGGAGCGCGCTCGGCGTGACGGAGCGGCTCAAGCCCCTGGCCGCTTGGCCGCGGGAATCGGCCCGCGCCCTGGCCGTGCTCTTCACCGACATCGACGACACCATCTCGAGCGGGGGCCGCATCACGGCGGAGGCCTACGCCGCCCTCTGGAAGGCACGCGAGGCCGGCCTGCGCGTGGTGCCGGTCACGGGGCGCCCGGCCGGCTGGTGCGACCACATCGCCCGCATGTGGCCCGTGGACGGCGTGATCGGGGAGAACGGCGGCCTGGTTTTCCGCCTGGAGGAGGGGCGCATGGCCCGCCACTTCCTCTACGACGGGGCGACCCGCGCCCGCTTCCGCGTCCGCCTGGAGGCGGTGCGGGAGGAGATCCTGCGCCGCGTGCCCGGCGCCGGCATCGCCAGCGACCAAGCCTACCGCGAGTACGACCTGGCCGTGGATTTCTGCGAGGACGTGCCCCGCCTGCCGCTGGAGGAGGCGCAGCGGATCAAGGCCATCTTCGAGGAGCACGGCGCCACGGCCAAGATCAGCTCCATCCACGTCAACGGCTGGTTCGG
>JAUXWS010000069.1 GCA_030685015.1 bacterium | reverse complement strand
CAGGGGCTCCACTCGGCTCCAGAAGGCATCCGACAATTCCCAGCTCGCCAATCGCGACATGGCTGACTCCTCCAGTTGTGATGGAGGAAGCTGGCTCAACGGAATCGAAATGTCAACCTATTTACGGATAAGCTCTAAGTCTTTCTTGAAACGCTTCGGAGCGGATGCAACGGTATAGATAGAGCGGTTCGACAGATTCCTTGGCCCGTAAGATGAAGACGTGCTCGTTGACAGCCGCTTCTATGTCCTGAGAGTAGAAGCCAGTTTTTCCTGTTGTCGCGCCGTCCTTCACGATTAGAACGTCACCCGATCGCAGCACGCCCTTAGTCATGCTCCGAAAGTGGCCCTCGGAGACGTACTTCATCTTGTCAAAACGAATGTTGCCCTTCTCATCGATTTGTTCACCACCGATACTTGGAATGCCGGTATCGATTGCGCCGCCCTTCTCGCGGGATCCGCTTTGAATCTCGACCAATGTGGAGAGTGGCACCATTGGCAAATGTCCACCGGCAGCTGCCCCCTCATGGTACCGCTCCCCACTAAGGTTGAAGTCACCGTTCGCTGCAATTTTATCCTTGGGCACCACCAGCCCAAGCGTTGTGCGGAGTTCCTCGACTGTCTCACCAGCGCGCAATCGGCCCAGATAGGCAGCGATCTCCGCCTTGACCTGGGGCAGGTCGTTCTTGTTGATCTCCCGCCGCTGGGCACCCAGACCGAAGCCGTCATTCTCCACCTTGAAGAAGCCGATGGTGCTGGCGTTCCGGGCCAGCGAGCTGTCCAGGATGAGGATGGAGGTCTTGACGCCGGAGTAGGGCTGGAACACCCCGGCCGGCAGCGAGACCACGGCCACCAGGAAGTCCTCCACCAGCATGCGGCGCAGCTGCTTGTAGGCTCCGCCACTCTGGAAGATGATCCCTTCTGGCACAATGATGCCCGCCCGTCCCCCCGGCTTCAGGTGCTCGGCCATGTAGTCCACGAAGAGCACTTCACTGCGCTTGGACTCCACGGAGAAGCGGCGATGGGGGCGGATGCCGCCCTTGGGCGACATGAAGGGCGGGTTGGCCAGGATCACGTCGAAGTATTCGTTCCAGCGCTCCTCGGAGGTCAGCGTGTCGTACTCGCTGATGTTGGGATTGGTGAAGCCGTGCAGGTACATGTTGACCAGCGAGAGGCGCACCATGTCCGGGGAGATGTCGTAGCCATAAAAGCTGCGGGCCAGGCGCGCCTTTTCTTCCGGCGTCAACGTTCCCTGGCCCCGCTCGTCGGCGTTGGCCTTGAGGATGTGCTTGTAAGTGGAGATGAGGAAGCCCGCCGTGCCGCAGGCCGGGTCCAGCACGGTCTCGTTCTTCTTGGGATCCACAATGGCGACGATGAAATCGATGATGTGGCGCGGGGTGCGGAACTGCCCCGCGTCCCCCTGGGAGCCCAGCACGGAGAGCAGGTATTCGAAGGCGTCGCCCAGGCGCTCGCTGTGGTCGTAGGTGAACTCGTCGATGATCTTGAGGAAGGCGCGCAAGGTCTCCGGGTCGCGATAGGGCAGATAGGCGTTCTTGAAGATGTCGCGGAAGAGCGGGGGAATGCCGTCGTTCTCCGGCATGCGCGTGATGGCCTCGGCGTAGAGGTTCAGGGTCTCGTGGCCGCCCAGCCCCGCCCGCATCAGTTTGGCCCAGCCGTAGCGCGCGAAATCCCCGGCGAAGAACTTGCGCTTGCCGCCCAGCTCCTCGGACTCGGCGTCCATGTCGTCCATGAACTTGTAGATGAGGGCGATGGTGATCTGCTCCACCTGGGACTTGGGGTCGGGCACCTTGCCCACCAGGATGTCGCGGGCGGTGTCGATGCGGCGCTTGGTGGCGGTGTCCAGCACGGGCGGCTCCTACGCGGCGAATTGATTCAACGACACATAATCCTTGATGTAGGCCGGCACCAGGTCGCGGAAGGGCGCAGGCACCAACCTGAAATCCTTCGCGGAGAAGGACGGGTTGGTGGCCAGGTCCGTGTACTGCCGCGTCTCGATGATGTGGCGCACCAGGTTGTCCGTGGCATAAGCCTTGAAAAAGGACTTGATGGCCGGGATGGCCGCCACGTCCTCCGGCGGCTGCCCGGCGATGAAAGTGGCGAACTCCTCTTCGAGCAACTGGTCCTTGGACTTGAAGAAGGGGATCAGGCCGAAGATCTTCTCCAGGATCTCGCGCAGGCCCAGGCGGCGATCCACCGGCGTGGCCCGGCGCAGCTTCTCCAGGTCGAAGTAATCCTCCGGCTGGTGGAAGACCTCCTGGTTGACCAGGTCGATCACGCGGTCCCACTGGCCCGCCTCCACGGCTTCCGTGATGCCGGGGTGCTCCTTCACCGCCTCCTCGAAGCGCTCGAAGAACATGCGGTCGATCTTCATGCCATCATAGCCAATGGCCACTTCGCGGATGGAAGACAGGATGTCGGCGCCCAGGTGGGCGTAGGTGCCTTCGAACTCGGCGGGCTCGTCGGGCGGCGTGTCGCGCGGCTTGCGGCTGGGTGGAGGCAGCTGCAAGACCTCGTCGTAGTTGTAGCCTTCCTCGAAGTACTCGCAGGTGGCGAAGAAGTCGAAGAGCTTGAAGGTGGACTTGCGCGGCTCCTGCACGTGCTCCTTGTGGGCTTCGTCGAAGAGCTGGTCGCGGAAGTCGTGCGTGCGCGTGCCCCGGCCCTTGATCTGGATGAAGTCCGTGGGCGAGAAGATGGGCCGCAGGAGGCCGATGTTGAGGATGTCCGTGCAGTCGTAGCCCGTCGTCATCATGCCCACCGTGACACAGACCCGCGCCTTGCTGGTGCGGTAGGTCGGCAGGAAGTTGGCTGTTCCCAGCAGGTGGTTGTTGGAGAAGTTGACCGTGAACTACTGGGCCTCGGGGATCTGCGACGTCACTTGCACGGCGAAGTCCGACTGGTACTTGCCGGGGTACATCAGGTCGGCCATCTGGTTGAGGATCTGCACCAGCTTGGTGGCGTGCTTCTGGGACACGGCGAAGAGGATGGACTTGCCCACTTCCCCGCTGACGGGATCCTTCAGCGCATGCTCCAGGAAGGTCTTGCAGATGACCTGGTTGGTGGCGTTGGAAAAGAAGCGGCGCTCGAACTCGCGCTGCTTGAAGGTCTCCTCGCGGTCATCACCTTCCTCGTCCGTGAACGCCACGGTGAAGCCATCCTCGGACAATAGGGCCGTGGTGATGTCCGTGCGCACGTCCACCACGGTGGGGCTGATCAGGAAGCCGTCCTTCACGCCGTCCGTCAAGGAATAGCGGAAGGTGGGTTGGCCGGAATCGCAACCAAAAGTGCGGTAGGTGTCCAGCAGCAGGCGGCGCTCGTACTCGCGCGGATCCTTGGTGGCTGGCCCTTTGGCTTCGAAGCGCTTCAGGTAGTCGCGAGGTGTGGCCGTCAAGCCCAGCTTGTAGCCGATGAAGTAGTCGAACACGGCGCGGGCATTGCCGCCGATGGAGCGGTGGGCTTCATCGGAGATCACCAGGTCGAAATCCGTGGGGGAGAAGAGGCGGCGATACTTGTTGCCCGCCTGGAGGGACTGCACCGTGGTGACCACCACCTCGGCGCGGCGCCAATCGTCGCGGTTCTGCTTGTAGATGACCGTGGCGTAGTCGGGCTTCAAGTAGTCGTCAAAGGCCTTCTTGGCCTGGACCTCCAGCTCCAGCCGATCCACCAGGAAGAGCACGCGCCGGGCATTTCCCGAGCGCAGGAAGAGCTTGATCACGGCTGCGGCGGTCAGCGTCTTGCCGGTGCCCGTGGCCATCTCGAACAGGAAACGGTCTTGACCCTTTGCCACAGCCTGTTGCAGGCTCTTGACGGCCCGCAGCTGGTACTCGCGCAGGAAGCGCAGCTTGTTGGCCTTGATGAAGGCGGGCCGCTCGGCCTCGTTCTTCCAGGAGGCGTCGGCCTGGTAGCCGGGGCGCTGGGTCAGGACGATGTAGTCCGTGTCCACCGGCTCGTCCGCCAGCTTCTGTGGATTGGGCTGGGTGCGCAGATAGCTGCCCGCGGAATCGGGCGTGGGAAAGGCCGTGATGACGTAAGGGTTGCCGCGCTCCAGATCCCAGAAGTAGTGCAGGTTGCCGTTGGACAGCAGCACGAAACGGCAGCTCAGCGAGCGGGCATACTTGCGCGCCTGCTCCTTGCCCACCAGCGGATCCATGCTCTCGGCCTTGGCCTCCAACACCACCAAGGGAAAGTTTCGCGAGTCCAGCAGCAGGAAATCCACGAACCCGTGCTTGGTGCCTTGGAAGTCGTCGCCCATGGCCTCCAGCGTCACGCCGGATTCCAACTTGATGTTGGCGGGGTGTCCATCCTCGGCAAAGAAGCGCCAGCCCGCGTCTTGCAGGAGCGCGTTGATCTTGATCCGGGCAGCGGCTTCGTTCTCCGGCATGGGATCCCCTGACTTGCGCGACGTGGGCGAGGTGCTCGCCATACAAGTAATATGGCACTGGGGAGACGCAGATGCTGCGACACTGGCGATGGAAATGACCAAAGTATGACAGGAACAAGTGGATCGAGTCTAGTGAAATGCCGTGTTACAAAGCGATCAAGGTGCTCAACGCAAGGCGCGGCCCCGCAGGCGTTGTTGGGCAAGGTCAAGTGGCTGCAACGACATGGTGAGCGCCAAGCTCGCTTCCTGATGGGGTTGCCTCAGAACCCTCTTCGCACCCAGCTCAAGTCTTCTGAAAGCAGCACCGACAGATCACGGGATCGGTCCATTGGTATGGGCTGGCCAAATGTTGGGAATGATGTCAAGGCTACTGGCAGAGTTTGCCTGCAACAGAAGCGGCGGGGATCGGGGCATCGCCCGCACCCTGGCCAAGCCCTGCACAGTCGGGGAGATCCCCTTTGCGGGGACATGTCCGGAGGCTGGCGGCAGAAGCCGAAGCGCACCCTGCCCGCTCAGGGCGAGATGAGGACATGCTCCCAGCAGCGGCCCTGTTTGCCCAGCCGCTCCAGCAGTCCGGCCCGGTGCAGGGTGTAGCAGGCCTTCTGTCCAACCCAGCGGGGCGAGCCCCAGGCGGCGGCCAGGTCGGCGCTGGTGAAGGGCTCGCCGGCGGCGAAGGGGAGGAGGGCCGCCCAATCCCCGCGGCCGTGGAAGGCGCGGACCTCCAGCACCTCGACCAGGCGGCGCTCGCGCACCACCCAGCCCTGGCGCCGCCAGGCCTTGCCCGGCTGGTGGGCGCGGATCTCCTCCTCGCGGGTGAGGAGCAGCTCCACGCAGAGGTTGGGGTGGAGCAGCCAGGGCGCGATGCTGACCAGTTCGCGGAAGGCCTCCCACCACTGGCCGCGCTTGGGGGAGCGGCGGCGTGACAGCTCGCGGCGGCCACACTCGTCCTCTTCCATCCGCACGATGATCTTCTCGCCGGGGATGGGCAGCACCAGGCGCAGCCCGTGGGCCGGCAGCAGGCGCTCCAGCTTGGGCTTGAGCCGGCTGAAGCCGCTGGTCTGCACCTCCACCAGTCCGCCCGGGTTGACCACGTCGACGATGAGCCCCTCCACCAGCGCTTCGTAGCGGGCGCCGGGCTCGGCGCAGCGGTCCTTCAGCGAGGCGTGGAGATGGCCCTCGGCCAGGGTGCCGATGCGGCTGCTCATGCGTCGCGGAATTCGCGGATGGACCATCCCGCCAGCCCCGTCGCCGCGCCCAGGACGGCGATGGCCCCGAAGATGGTGGCGATGGGCACCCACTCGGCGACGAGGCCGGTGAGCGCCACGGAGACGGCGCTGAGGCCCGTCACCGCCACGCTGATCATGGAGAAGACGCGGCCGTGGAAGTCCCGCGGCACAAGGCGCTGGATGAGGGTGGGGCGCGGGATGACGATGAGCGGGATCATGAGCGAGTGGACGAAGAGGGTCCACCAGGCGCCGGCGAAGCTGGTCACCCAGAGCAGGGGCAGGAAGGTGATGCCGTCCAGCACGATGCCCCAGAGCAGGAGGCGGCTGTCGCGCCAGCGGCCGCCGAAGCGGCTGAGCAGCAGGCTGCCCGTGATCATGCCGGCGGCGTAGGCGGTGAGCAGGAAGGCGTAGTCGCCCGAGCCGTCCTGGAGGACCTGCTTGACGAAGAGGGGCGTGCCCACGATGGCCGGCCCCATGATGAAGAGGTTGTCCGCCGCCGTCACCAGCAGGATGGCCCACAGGCGGCGGTCGCTCCGCGCCAGGCGCAGGCCGCTGCGCACCTCGGCCAGGGAGCGGCGCAGCTCGGCGGCCAGGGGTGAGGGCGGCGTCGCGCCGGCGGGGCGCCGGGTCCGCAGGCGCCAGATGAAAAGCGCCGAGACGAGGTAGGCCAGGCCCGTGGCGCTGAAGAGGTGGCGCTCGCCCGTCCAGGGCACGAGCAGGCCGGCCAGGCCCGGCCCGGCGAGGAGGGCCAGCTGCCAGCCGCTCTGGACCAGGGTGTTGGCGTCGCGCAGCTCGGACGGGGCGGCCAGCTCCGGCACGATGGCGTCCCGCGCCGGGTTGAAGTGGGCGCTGAAGCAGGCCATGGCGAAGGTGACGAGGCCCAGCGTGGCGGGGCCCAGCCAGGCCGCGGCGGCGAGCAGGGGCAGCACCAGCACCAGCGCGGCGCGGGCCAGGTTGGCGCCCAGCATGACGCGGCGGCGGTCCAGGCGGTCCACCAGCGCGCCCGCCGGCAGGCCGAAGAGGAGAATGGGCAAGTAGCCGCTCATGGCCACCAGGCCGGTGAGGCCGGAGGAGCCGGTCAGCTCCAGCATGAGCCAGAGCAGGGCGATCTGGAAGAGGGAGTCCCCCGCCTGCGACACCACCTCGCCGATCCACAGGCGGCGCAGGTCGGGTCGGCGGCGGAGGAGGGCGACGAGGCTCATGGGGGGAAGATCGGGAACGGCGGCGGCAGGCGGACCAAGCGTCCGACCTGGCGCCCGTCCCCCTGCGGAGATTGTCAGGATTATTCTCCGCACGATTTGCGGAGAATGATTCGCCTTTGCGGAGATTGTGCGCTATCATCCGGGCAGACCGTGCGGAGAAGAGATGCGATACATCTATCTGCAGTCCGTGTGGCCTGATTTCCGTTGGGGGCAGGTCAGACCAACCGTCTGACCTATCGCCCGTCCGGCTGCGGAGATTAGCGGGGATATTCTCCGCACGTCATGCGGAGAATAGCTGGCCTTTGCGGAGATTGTGCGCTATCATCCGGGCAGACCATGCGGAGAAGGGATGCGATACATCTATCAACAGCCCGGGTGGCCCTGCTTCCAGTGGGATGCGGTGGCCCTGTCCCCGCTGCTGGCCGCCGTGCGACTCCAGCAGGGCCTCGTCATCGGGAGGATGGGTGTGATCGGCTTCGCGCTGGCCGCCCAGGCAAATCTCGAGGTGGCGACCCAGGACATCCTGGGATCCACCAAGATTGAGGGGGAGAATCTGGATCCAGCCGAGGTCCGCTCCTCCGTCGCCAGGCGGCTGGGCATCCCCACGGCCGACCCCGTCCACTCCGGCCGCGAAGTGGATGGCGTCGTGGAGATGACACTGGACGCGACCGGCAACTTTGCCGAGCCCTTGACACGGGATCGGTTGTTCGCCTGGCACAGCTCGCTCTTCCCCCTGGCCAGAAGCGGTATGCGCCCGATCCGGACGGGGGCCTGGCGCACGGACGAAAGCGGCCCCATGCAGGTCGTCTCGGGGGCACTGGGCCGCGAGCGGGTGCATTTCCAGGCGCCCGACGCGGCCACGCTGGACCAGGAGGTGCGTCGCTTCCTGGCCTGGGTGGAGGATGGGCCGCAGATCGATCCGGTGGTGAAATCGGCGCTGGCCCATCTGTGGTTCGTCACGCTGCATCCTTTCGAGGACGGCAACGGGCGCATCGCCCGGGCCATCGGTGACCTGCTCCTGGCCCGATCCGACCAACAACCGATGAGATTCTACAGCCTTTCCACCCAAATCTGCACCGAGCGCAACGCTTACTACGATTGTCTCGAGCACACGCAGCATGGCGACATGGACGTGACCGCCTGGGTCACATGGTACGTGGAATGCCTGCGGCGCGCCCTCACCCGCTCGGAGGACCTGCTCTCGCGGGTCATCTTCAAGCACCGGTTCTGGGCCACCTGCTCCGCAAGAGTTGAGAACGCGCGGCAGAAGAAGATCCTGGACAAGCTGCTGGATGACTCCCTGGGCAGCCTGACGAGCTCGAAGTGGGCCCGGATCGTACGCTGCTCCCAAGACACGGCCCTGCGCGACATCCAGAAGCTGATGGAGCAGGGAATCCTCCAGAAGCTGGATCGTGGCGGACGCAGCACGGCCTATGGGCTGAGGAAGGACCTCCTGGATTGATGACCTGCATCAGTGCTCTACTTGGTTGGTGTCAGGCGTGATGCCAGACACCCACTCCGTGCTGGTGCCAGGCATGATGCCTGACGCCGACTGTGACACCAACTGAGCTACCTTCCGGCAATCCCGGAGGTCATCATGTCCGCCCGCTCCCTCCTGCTGATTGGCCTGCTCGCCCTGTCCGCCGCCGCATTGGCCCGCACTGGCGACAGCTGGAAACTCTACGACGACGGCCAGGTGGCGCGCTGGGATGTGACGATCGATCCCGCCGCGCTGGACTGGATCTACGCCAACCCGGCCAGCGACAGCCTGCACCTGGCCCAGTTCCACCTGCAAAACGCCTGGCTGGACGAGGAGGTGGCGGACATCGGTTTCCGCATCCGGGGCAACACCAGCCGCTGGGCGCAGAAGAAGTCCTTCAAGGTCTCCTTCAACGACTTCGTGCCGGGGCGGGAGGTCCACGACGTGGACAAGCTGAACCTGAACGGCGAGCACAACGACCCGGCCATCGCCCGCAGCAAGCTCTGCTTCGACCTCTTCCAGCGCATGGGCAAGGTTGCCAGCCGGGCCAGCCACGGGGAGCTGTGGATCAACGGGCACTACCACGGCCTCTACGTCAGCGTGGAACATGTGGACGACGAGTTCCTCTGGAAGCACTTCCAGAACGACGGGGGCAACCTGTGGAAGTGCCTCTACCCGGCGGACCTGGCCTGGCGGGGGAACGATCCGGAGAGCTACAAGCACGAGGAGAACGGGCGGCGCGTCTACGAGCTGACCACCAACGAGGCGGCGGACGACTACAGCCCGCTCTTCCGCCTCATCCGCATCCTGCACGAGACGCCCAACTTCGCCCTGGAGGACTCGCTGGGGGATTACCTGGACGTGGCGGGGGTGTTGGAGTACTTCGCCGTCAACGTGCTGACGGGGAGCTGGGACGACTACTGGTTCCTGCAGAACAACTTCTACCTCTACCACGACCCCGTGCTGGACCGCATGACGCTGATCCCCTACGACTACGACAACACCTTCGGGGTGGACTGGTTCAACGTGAACTGGGCCACGCGCAACCCCTACAGCTTCGGCGGCAGCGGGCGGCCGCTGGCGGAGCGGATCCTCTCCCGGCCGCGCTGGCGCAACCTCTACACGCACATGCTGGAGCACCACCGCAGCCGGTCGCTGGACCCGGCCTGGTGGGCGCCGCGGCTGGACAGCCTGCGCCTGCAGCTGCGTCCGGCGGCGCTGGCGGACAGCTTCCGCACGCTGGACTACGGTTTCGACGCGGACGATTTCGACCAGTGCTGGGGGGCGGATTACGAGAACCAGCACGTGAAGCGGGGCATCCTCGAGTTCGTGACGCTGCGCCACGGCAGCCTGCCCGGGCAATTTGGCTGGCAGACGGCGGGTCCGGTCGTCTTCGCGCTGGAGCCGGCGCGGACCTCGCTGGATCCGGGGGACAGCCTGCGGGTGGACGCGGCGGCTTTCGTGCACGGCGCCGGCCTGAGCGTGCGGCTGCGCTGGCGGGAGGCGGGCGCGGCGGCCTGGCAAGAGACGGAGATGGCCTTCACCGGGGAGGCGGAGTCCCCCGTGCTGCGCGTGGCGGACCGCTGGAGCGCGACGCTGCCGCCCCAGGCGCCGGGCACGGTGCTGGAGCTGCAGGCCGAGGCGGTGGACGACCAGAGCCGCAGCCACCGCCACCCGCCCCAGCGCCCCCTGCGCGTCGTGTGGCGCGACCTGTCCCCCCTGGTCCTGAACGAGTTCCTCGCCCTCAACGACACGGGGATCCAGGACCCGGCCGGGCAGCGCGATGACTGGATCGAGCTGCTCAACCGGGGGCCGGAGGTGGCGCCCCTGGCCGGCCGCCACTTGAGCGACAGCTTCGGCAACCTGACCAAATGGACCTTTCCAGCGGCCTTGCCGCCACTGCCCGTCGGCGACTTCCTGCTGGTGTGGGCGGACAACGACCTGAACCAGGAGGGGCTGCACGCCTCCTTCCGCCTCAGCGGCGACGGCGAGGTGCTGGTCCTGACCGAGGCGGACGGCGTGACGATCCTCGATTCCCTCACCTTCGGGCCGCAGCAAGCGGATGTCTCCCTGGGCCGCCTGCCCGACGGCACGGGCACGTGGCACTTCCTGGCGCCGCCCACCCCCGGCGCCGCCAACGATCCCACCCACGTGCCCGGGGACGAGCGGCCGGCGCTCTTCTCCCTGAGCGCCTGGCCCAACCCCTTCAACGGCACGCTGCGCCTGCGCATCGAAGGCTTGGCCGGGGCGGGCCGCCTGGAGCTGTTCAACCTGGCCGGACAGCTGGTCCACCAAGCGGAGCTGGCGCCGGGCCCCGGGACGGCGCGGGAGCTGCTGCTGCCGGAGACGCTGTGGGCCGGCCTGCCCTCGGGCTACTGCCTGCTGCGCGTGTCGGGCAACCACGGGGAATCCTGCGTCCTGCGCCTGCTGCATCTGAAGTGATGGCCGGGTCCTTGCCCCATTGCACGCTGTCTGCGCGCCAATGGGGGGCGATGTTCCCCCGGCTGGGAAGGGCCGGCATGGGGGCGGGACCGGGATCAACCCTTCCATCCATGAACTAAGAGCTTAAAAACAGCTTGCGCTCCGCCCCTGCTCGCACTATACTCCCCTCCGAGTCCAACCGATACCGAATGAAAGATCCATTGGGCGATGCCGGCTGCCATGCAGGGAGCGGGCTGAGCCATTTTGCCAATGAGGTAACCCATGCACTGGCGCCCCCCCCGCCTTCTTGCCCTGCTGGCCCTGCTGGCCCTGGTCGGCCAGTCCCGGGCCTGGACCCTGCAAGCCGAATGGCGCGACAACGGCCTGGACCTGGTCTGGACCATGGACGAGCAGCCCGGTCTCGTGACCCGGCAGGAGCGCGACTGGCTGACCATCGACCTGCCCGCGGCCGGCCACCTGGGCCGGCCCGGTGAGCCCGCCCTGCCCCTCGTCTCCCGCCTGGTGGAGCTGCCGGCCGGCTCGGGGCTTCAGGTGGAGGTCGTCGAGCAAGTCTGGGAATCCGTGCCCGGCCTCGTGCTGCCGGAGCAGGAGGCCGTCCACACGGCGGCGGACCTGCCCCAACCCTGGCGGGAGGAGCGCGCCGCCTATGTGGGCGCCGTCTACCCGGAGCAGGCTTGGCTGCTGGGGGATCCGGCCCTCATCCGAGGTGTCCGCGTGCGCCAGCTGGCCCTCGTCCCGGCCCGCAGCCTGCCCGCCAAGGGCGCCACGGAACTGCTGCGCCGCGCGCGCCTGCGCGTGACCTTCGCCGGCAGCGACAACCGCAACAACCCCAGCGGAGTGCTGGCCTTCGCCCGCCGGGCGGAGCTGCTGCCCGACGGCGTGCTGTCCCATCCGCAGCTGGTGCAGGAGTTCGACCGCGTCGGCGCGTCGGACAACCCGGGAGCTTATCTGGTCATCGCCCGCGGCGCGGGCATCACCGGCAGCAGCTACTTCCAGGACTGGATCGCCTGGAAGCGCCAGAAGGGCCACCAGGTGACGGTGGCGGGCGTGGCCCAGATCCCCGCCTGGAACGCCAGCGCCATCCGCGAATACCTCCGCACGGCGGTCGGCACCTGGAGCGATCCGCCCGTCTATGTGGCCCTGGTGGGCGACCACACCGGCTCCGGCGACTTCTACCTGCCCACCTCGACCACGGGCACCAACGGTGAATACGACCACTACTACTCCTTGGTGGACGGCACGGACCATTTGGCCGACGTGGCGGTGGGACGGCTCAGCTGCGAGAACGCCACCCAGCTCAACACCATCTGCAACAAGCTCCTGCATTACGAGACGACGCCCACCGCCGGCGGCAGCGCCTGGTTGGCCCGGGCCGCCCTCTGCACGGGCTACAACGCCATCAGCATGATCCAGCAGTCCCGCACCATCGTCCATGACATGGTGCGCGAGGGCATCACGGCGGTGGACACCCTGTGGTATCCCAACACGACGGCCAGCTGGGTGAACGGCCGCTTCAACGCCGGCATCGCCCTCTACAACTACCGAGGCTGGATCGGCATGCAGGGAGTGGACAACACTTTCATCTCGAACGCGGGCAATTTCCTCAACTACGGCATGCCGCCCGTCACGGGCTTTTTCACCTGCTCGACGGGGGATTTCGAATCCACCTGCGAGACGGAGGTCATGCTGCGCAAGGGCGACCCCTCCACGCCCCAGGGCGGCTCGGCGGTGATCGGCTTTGCCACCTCCAATACCCACACGGCCTACAACAACGCCATCGCCGGCGGCTTCTGGAGCGCCTTCCTCGACCGGGGTGTCTCGGCGGTGGGGTCGGCCCTCATCCAGGGCAAGCTGGAGCTGTTCCAGACCCTGCCGCCCGGCGACCCCCAGGCCGAGCGCTTTTCAAATTGGGCCAACTTGATGGGCGACCCCGGCATGGAGATGTGGTGTGGCGTGCCGACGGCCCTCAGCGCCACCCTGGCGCAGGGGGGTTCCACCTTTGCCCTGGGCGCGACCGAAATACAGATCCAGGTCAATGCGGGCGGCAGCCCCGCCACCGACGTGCTGGTCTGCCTCTGGCAGGCGGGCGGTCTGCAATCGCGCGGCCTCACCGACGCGCATGGCCGGGTCTGGCTCCCCACGGCGGGGACCACCGCCGGCGCGGTCAACCTGACCGCCACCAAGGTGGACCACCTGCCCGCCCGTGTCACGCTCACGGTGGCGGGCAGCCAGTTCCCGCGCCTGGCCATTTGGAACATCCCCGACGACGGCAAGCTGCAACCGGGCGAGACCGTCACCCTGCTGCCCTCTGTCCAGAACATGGGCGGGAGCCCGCTGACGGGACTCGCCCTCAACGCCACCTCGTTGGCTGAAGGCTTGACCCTGGGCGATGCCACCGCCACTTGGCCCACCATTGGCGCCGGCGCCACGGTGGGCGCCAACAGCAGCCTGAGCGCCACCGCCGCCCCCGACCTGCCCGACGCCACCCGCCTGCAACTGGGCTTGGCCTACACCTCGGGCCAGGGCGCTTTCCAGGACGGAGCGGACCTGCTGGTCAGCGCGCCGCGCCTCCAGCCCGGCACGCTCAGTTTCAACCCGGGCGGGAGCATCCTGCAACCCGGCACGACGGCGCTCCTCACGCTGCCGGTGACGAACACGGGCAACCTGGCGGCCAGCGCCCTCACCGTGAGCCTGGACGCCCCGGGCGACCCCTTCGTCGTTGTCACCAGCGCTCCCATCCCCAACGTGAACCTGGCGCAGAACGCCTCCACCAACCTCAGCTTCACCGTGCAGGCGTCGGGGGCGACGGTGCGCGGCCACCGCGTCAGCTTCCTGCTGAGCTGGAGCGGCGGCGGGCTGCAGGGCAGCCAGGCCTTCACCTCCACGGTGGGCACGGCCACGGCGATGGGTCCCACCGGTCCCGACGCCTACGGCTACTTCGCCATCGAAGGCAACGACGCCAACTCCCTGGCCCCCGTTTTCCAGTGGGAGGAGATCGCCCCCTCGGCGGGCGGATCGGGCACCAGCCTGGGCCTCACCGACTTCGGCGACTCCCAGGATGACGCCGCCACCGTCACCCTGCCCTTCACCTTCATCTATTACGGGCAGCCCTACACCCAGCTCGCCGTCTGCTCCAACGGCTTCGTCGCCTTCGGACCCGGCGCCGTCAACCAGACCGACTACCGCAACCACTACCTGCCCAGCGGACTGGGACCGGACGCCATGATCGCCGCGGCCTGGGACGACCACATCATCCCCGGCGGCGGCGGCGTCTACTACAAGAGCGAACCCGCCAACCACCGCTTCATCGTGGAGTGGCACCAGCTGCAGCACAACGGCTCGGGCGGGACGAACACCTTCCAGGTGATCCTGATCGACCCCGCCCACTCCCAGGGGCCGACGGGGGACGGCGACATCCTGCTCCAGTACAACACCTGGAACAACACCCAGAGCAACAGCTACGACTTCCCGGGCTGCACGGTGGGCATGAAGGACGAGCGCAGCGCCCGCGGACTGACCCTGACCAACCACCTGATCGACGACCCCACCATCCAGGGCTTCGGCAACGGCAAGGCCATCCTCATCACGACGGCCGAGGGCTTCCACGGCGACAGCGCCGCGCCTTCCATCGCCCTGGCCCAGGTGTCGGGCGTCCAGCCGGGCGAGAGTCCCGCCGTGACGGCCACCATCATCGACGCCAGCGGTGTGGCCTGGGCCACGCTCCATCACCGGGTGGGCCTGGGCGTCTGGCAGAGCAGCGCCTTGAGCAACCTGTCCGGGGACACCTGGGCGGGCGCCCTGCCCGGCTACGCCCTGGGCAGCGTGGTGGAATATTACGTGCAGGCCCAGGACCTGGCCGACCCGCCCAACACCGGGGAAAGCGCCCATCACATCTACACGGTGGTGGTCGGCACGCCGCCCACCGGACCCGACGCCTACGGCTATCGCTGGTATGATTCGGCGGATGGTCCGGAAGGCCCCGACTTCATCTGGCAGGACATCAGCGGCCAGGGCACCCAGCTCAGCCTGGGCGACGACCAGACCGCCGTGGTCAACCTGCCCTTCCCGGTGGTCTACTTCGGCGCCAGCCACACGCAGCTCTCGGTGTGCTCGAACGGCTTCGCCACGCTGGGGAATGACACCTACAGCGGCTACACCAACGCCTCGATGGCGACCGGCAACGGCACCGGCAAAATGGTCTGCGCCTTCTGGGACGACCTCAACCCCGCCAGTGGCGGCCAGGTGCGCGTGGCGACGGAGGCGGGCGGCAACCGCTTCGTCGTCTCCTGGCTGGGCGTGCCGCGTTATGGCACGAGCGACGCCCAGACTCTCCAGCTGGTCTTCCTCAATCAGGCCGTCTTCCCGACGGTGACGGGGGACACGCCCATCCTGGCCCAGTACCAGGTGGTGGGCGTCGCCACCAGCTGCACGGTGGGGCACCAAAACAGTGGCAGGAACGTGGGCATCAGCTATCTCCACAACGGGACGCTGGCCGTCAGCGCCGCGCCCGTGGTCAGCGGGCAGTCCCTCCTGCTCACCACCGGCGCCCAGCCGCTGGGTCCGGTGACGGGCCTGACGGCGGGGGTCAACGGCGGCAACCTGGTCTTGAACTGGAACGCCTCGGGAGCGCAGAGCTACCGGGTCTACAGTGGCGCCCAGGCCTGGGCGCCCCACCTGACCCTGGAGACGACGGTGGCCGGCACCTCGGCGACTCTGCCGGTGGTGGGCGCCTCCCGCTGGTTCGATGTGCGCGGCGTGCGGGACTACCAGGCCGCCGGCCTGGCCCTGGAGCGGGTCCAGTGGCTGCCCGTCGAGGTTGGGACGATTCATCCGGCCGCGACGAAATGAGCGCGGCCCTTTATCACAGTGAGGGGGGAACCATGACCTTGTCGCGCTGGCCGCTGGCCGTCGCGCTGGCTGCCGGACTGGCCCTGCCCGTCGGGGCGGGGGCGGCCTCCGGGCTCAACATCGCGGCCTCGGCCGCTGGAAGCGGCTATCTGGTGGAAGTGAGCTTCGACAGCCCGCACTTCGTCGAGGGCGGATTCGGTTCCGACGGCGGCATGGAGCTTCTGCTCGAGAACGCCGGATGGATCGGCCGACCCGGTGCGCCCGACCTGCCCAGCGTGCAGCGCCTCTTCGAGATGCCGGACCGCTCCGGCGTCCAGCTGCGCCTGGTGGACGGCGACTACGAGCTGCTCGCGGGGATCCAGGTCCAGCCCTGCCAGGAGCGCCTGCACACGGAGGCGGAGCTGCCCCTGGCCTGGCTGCGGGACGAGGCGCTCTATGCCACCGACGCTTTCTGGCCGGAGCAGGAATGGGAGCTGGACCAACCGGCCCTCATGCGCAACCATCGCGTGGTGAAGGCCTCCTTCTATCCCGTCCAGGTCAATCCGGTCACGCAGGAAGCGCGGGTGTGGAGCCGCATGGTGTTTGAGCTGGGCTTTGCCGGCACGGATCCCACCAACGCCCGCACTTTCCGTCTGCCTGAGCGCGAATCACCCCTCGACCAGCTGGTCAAGCGCCAGATCGTCTACCCGGCCACCGCCGGCCAGGAGCCCGACCGCGACCTGCTCTTCGACGTGGGCGCCCTGCCCGGCAAGTACCTGGTCTTCGCCAACACGACGGCGCAAGCCAACCCCGCCTTCCAGAGCCTGATGGACTGGAAGCGCAAGAAGGGGCACCGCGTGACGCTGGTCAGCCAGAACGACGTCTCCTTCACCGCGAACAACATCCGCAACCGCATCATCACGGAATACAACAGCGCCGAGCCGGTGGACTTCGTCCTGCTGGTGGGGGACACGGACGGCACCTACGCCATCCCTTCCGACGGCACCACCTACGATCATTTCTATGCCATGATCGAAGGCGGCGACATCCTGGGTGACGTGGCGGTGGGGCGCATCTCGGTGGACAACGCCACCCAGTTGGCCGCCGTCTGCAACAAGATCCTCCAGTACGAGTCGACGCCCTATCTCGACAACGACCTTTGGCTGCGCCGGGCCGGCCTGACGGTGGGATCCAGCGTCTGCGCCCTCTCCATGAAGATCCTCAGCCGCGCCATCGCCGCCGAGCTGGTCACCCGGCGCGGCTACACGCAAATCGACAGCGCCTTCTGCAGCGGCTCGGCCCATGTGGATGACTGGTTCATCGAAGGCATCAGCTTCTACAACTACCGGGGCTGGGTGGGGATGGAAGGCCTCAGCATGAGTACGATCCAGAGCCTGACCCAGGGTCCGCGCACGCCGGTGGCCACCATTTTCACCTGCGGCACGGGGGATTTCATCGGCGGTGACGATTACACGGAGGCCTTCCTCAATTCAGGCAATGCCAACACTCCGGGTGGCGCCGTGGCCTGCATGGGCTTCGCCACCCTCTCCACCCATACCCGGTACAACAACGTGGTGGTGGGCGGCTACTACAGCGGACTGCTGGAGTATGATGCGCCATCGGTGGGCGCCTGCCTGTTGCAGGGCAAGTACGAGCTCTATCGCACCCTGCCCCCTGGCGAGCAGTCCAATGCGGCGAGCTTCGCCTACTGGGGCAACTTGATGGGCGACCCCGGCACCGACCAATGGGCCGGCGTGCCCGCCCCCCTGGCCGTCAACACGCCGGCCACCCTGCCCCTGGGCGCCAACCATCTCACCCTGACCGTGACCTCGAACGGCCAGCCGGTGCCCGGGGTGGCCGTCTGCGCCTGGCAGGACCAGACCGTGGACCTCCAGGTGCGCGGCCTGACGGACGCCAACGGCCAGGTCACGCTCAACTGGAGCGGCCTGCAGGCGGGAACCCTTCATGTCACCAGCACGCACCACCGGTACCAGCCGCGGCTGCATCAGGTGACGGTGACGGCGGGAGCGGTGGCGCCCACCTTGACCGCGGTGGGGGCGGGCGGCGGCCTGTTGCCGGGCGGCGGGCACCAGGCCGTCTCGCTGACAATCCAGAACCTCGGCAGTGGCGCCATGACGGGCATCACCCTCACGCCCTCGCTGGCCGCGGCCTGGGGTTCGATCAACAACCCCTTCCTGACCCTGGCCACGCTGGCGGCCGGCGCCAGCCACACCTTCACGGGCCTGACCATCAGCCCGCTGGGCACCCTGGTGCACGGCACCCAGATTCCCCTCGACCTGACGCTCTCATCCGCCCAGGGCAGCTTCCCCCTCCAGGCCCTGGTGCCGGTGGTGGCCCCCCTGCTGTCAATCAGTTCCCTCAGCTACCCCAATGGCAGCCTGGAACCCGGCCAGACGCGGGACGCCCGCTTGGGTGTGCGAAATGACGGCACGGTGGGCGGCACGGGCGTCGTGCTCACCATGGTGTCCGGCATGCCGGACCTGGTGACCGTGAACAGCGGCCCGGTCTCCATTGGCAATCTGGCCGCCGGAGCCAGTGTCCCGGTCAACTTCAGCCTGACCATCGCTCCGCTCACCAACCGGGGCCAGCCCGTGCCCATGCAGGTGGAATGGACCAGCCAGGGCGGCACGATGAGCGGCAGCTTCTCCTTCCTCTTGACGATCGGCGGCAACCTGACGGCCGTCGATCCCACCGGACCCGACGCCTACGGCTACTGGGCCTATGAGAACACGGACAATTCGCCCTTCGCCCCGGAGTTCTCCTGGTACGCCATCAGCACGCCGGAGGGGGGTCCGGGCATCGAGATCCCCATGACGGACGACGGCAACGAGCAGGACGACGGCATCTGGGTCAGCCTGCCCTTCCCCTTCACCTATTATGGCCGGACCTACTCGCAGATGATGGTCTGCTCCAACGGCTTCATCGCATTCGAGGAGGACGGTTTCGGCGAATGGGATTTCCGCAACCACGTCTTTCCCAGTCCCATGGGCCCGGACGCCATGATCGCACCCATGTGGGACGACCACCTGACCACCGGGGCCGCGCGGGGCGTGTGGCGGCACTATGACACGGCGGCCCAGGCCTTCGTCATCAGCTGGTACAATCTGCTCATGAACAGCAGCGGCGGACCCAACAGCTTCCAGCTGGTCCTCTACGATCCGGCCCACTACCCGACGACGACGGGGGACGGCCCCTTCAAGTTCCAGTACCTCACCTTCAACGACAACCAGAGCGCCTCGGCGGACTTCCCCTATTGCTCCATCGGCATCAAGGACCATTCGAGCACGGTGGGCCTGACCATCCGCCACTGGACGCAGCAGCCCGCCACCACCTCGCCGGTGGCCGCGGGACGCGCCATCTACTTCAGCACGCTGGCCGGCGAGTACGAGGACACCATGCCGCCCTCGGTGGTGATCCAGCCCGTCGGCATGTCCTACGCCTGGGCGCCGCAGCCAGTGGTCGCCCAGATCTCCGACCTGAGCGGACTGGCCGCCGTGACGCTGGACTGGCGCCTGGAGGGGCAGGGCTGGAGCACGCTGCCCATGGCTCAGAACGGCAGTTATTGGGAGGCCACCATTCCCGGCCAAGCCGGCGGCAGCGTGGTCGAGTACTTCATCACGGCGGTGGACGCCTCGGAGCATGCCAACACCACCATCACGCCCCAGGCCAGCTATCCTGTCTCGCCGGCGACGCTCATTTACGCCGACGGCTTCAACGGGACCAGCGCCTTCATCCATGAGAGCGGCGTCGGCTTGACCGACGAATGGCACCTGGAAACGGCGCGCGCCATCGAGGGCAGCCATTGCTGGAAGTTCGGCGGGGCGGGCACCGGCACCTACTCCAACAATGCGGGCGGCATCCTGATCAGCCCCGTCATGGAGATCCCCGTCGGTGCCTCCGGGATCACGGCCAGCATCCGAAGCTGGATCGCGGCGGAGACATCCGGCGCCTTCCCTGACTCGTGCTACGACGGTGGCAAGGTGGAATGGCGGCTCAACGGCGGCACCTGGATGGACGCCACGGTCAATCCCGCCCTGACCCACTCCCTGCGCGGCACCATCACCACGGCCACCCTGCGCGCCTGGTTCGGCTGGCCGCGCCGGCTCTACAGCGGCGTGGCGGACTGGTCACCCCTGACCATCGCGGTGCCGAACGGCACCACCAGCCTGCAGCTGCGCTGGCTCTTCGGCACGGACACGGGCACGGTGCGGGAAGGCTGGTACCTGGACGATTTCCGCCTGGTCGCCGCTTTGCCGGAATCGCAGCCGGAACCCGTGACGGATCTGATGGCCACGGCGCAGGCGGGCATCATCCAGTTGTCCTGGAGCCCCCTGCCGGGAGCGCTGGGCTACCGGGTTTATGCCAGCTCCACTCCTTATGACGAGAATCCCGACCTGCTGGGCCAGGTGCCGACACCGGGTTATCAGGAAGTGATCGCGGGCGGCCAGAAGTTTTACACAGTGCGCGTCGTCTATTGACCGCGCCTCGCGCTTGATCCAGAAGGCCGGGCTCCGCGGGGAGTCCGGCCTTTTCCATGGTCTGACCCCGCGCGGGTCCCCCATGTCCACCGGGAATCACGTCTCCCGCCCCTTGCCCGCCCAGAGGCGGAGGTCAACCACATAGGGCAGCAGACCCGCCGCCAGGCCCGGGAACAAGGGCTCCAAGCCCCAGGGCCACTCCGGCCAGGCGCCGTCCGAGCGCAGGAAGCCGGCCGCCATCCACGCAGTGCTGGCGACGGCGGCCAGGATCATGGAGACCAGGCCGCGGGACAATCGCGGGGTCAGGCCGGGGGACAGGCCGGGGGACAGGTAGGCCGACATCAGCGCGGGCAGCAGCACCGGCACCCCCAGCGAGGCGAAGAGGATCCAGAGCTGCACGACGGATTGCAGCCTCCAGGCGAGGAGGGCCCCCAGGCCGCTGGTCAGCAGGATGCCCCAGCGGATGCGGGAGGGCAGTCCGGCGTCGTCTTTTCCGCCCAGCAGGTCCCGGGCGAAGGTGCTGCCCGAGAGGAAGCAAAGGCTGTCCAGGGTGGAAAGGACGGTGGCCAGCATGCCGCCCACGAAAAGCCCCTGCACCACGGGCGGCAACATGCCGGCCAGCAGGGGGAAGGCTTTCACGGGGTGTTCCAGGTCCGGCAGGAGGGCGCGGGCGTAGAGGCCGCAGCCGGTGGTGAGCGCGTCGAAGGCGAACCAGCAGGCGATGCTGATCCAGATGCCGCGCCGCGCCGTCGGGACGTCCCGCGCCACGGCCACGCGCTGGTGGAAGCCGGGATCGACCAGGGTCCACATGGCCACGAAGCCCCACAGCACGATCGTGCTCCAGGACAGGCCGCCCGGGATCGCCAAGTGTCCGGAGGGCAGCCGGCCGGCCAGCCAGGCCAGCCCCCCCTGTTCGGTCATCAGCCAGCCCAGGGCGAGGGCGAAGCCCGTGAACATGAGGGCGAACTGCACCACATCCGTCACCACCACGCTGCGCAGGCCGCCTTGCCAGACGTAGGCCACCACCAGGACAAGGGTGAGGGGCAGGGTCAGGGCGAGGGGGAGTCCCGAGAGCGCTCCCAGGATGAGGGCGGTGGTGAGGATGTGGGGCGCGGGGGAGACCATCACCAGGGTGAAGAGGGCGGCCACGCGTCCAGCCGGCCGGCCGTGGCGCCGGGCGATCTCCTCCGGAATGCTGAGGGCGCGGGAATGGCGCACGCGCTGCGCCAGGAAGACGGCGTAAAGGGCGGCGAAAACGTAGTAGAAGAAGCCAAGGGCCAGCCAATTGACGAGACCCCAGGTCCAGGTGTACTCACCCACGGCCAGGATCCCGCCATACCAGGTGCAGACCAGGGTGGCGACGAAGGCGGGCAGGCTGAGGCGGCGACCCAGCGAGAGGTAGTCCAGTCCAGCCTCGGCTCCTCCAATGCGGGAGCGGGCGGCCCAGAAGCCCGCCGCCGGCACGCCCAGGGCACAGACCAGGATGATGGCCAGCGAGAGGGGGCTTGTCGCGATCACGCGGGGGACTCGGCCCAGGGGGCGCGTCGCACCAGGAGGGGCGCGCCGCCGGCGACGGCGAGGAGCAGACGTCCGCCCCGCGCCCGGTTGGAGACGCCCCGGCAGCCTGGTTCGATGCGGCAGGCCGGACCCTCCCAGCGCGCGCCGCGGATCTCCACCTGGCAGGCGGCGGCCAGGGGAACCAGGCTGAAGGGCTCGTCCACGGCCAGGTCAAACTCGTGGCGGCCCGGCGTCAGGGGATGCACCACCTGCTCCTCGCCCAGCAGGCGCAAGCGCGGCTGGCGATCAGGATGAAGCCATCCGCTCAAGCCAAGCAGCATGTCGAGGCGCCCTCCCTCGAAGGCCGCCACCCAGCAGCGCTCGACGCCGGCCGCCAGCAGGCAGGCGAGCGCCTTCTCCAGGTCGTTGCAGTCCTGGTCGGCCTGCTCGACGATGCGGGCCCCCCGCGCCTTGTGCCAGTCCCGCGCCTCCGGCAAGAGGCTGTCCAGATCGCCCACCACCGCCCGCGCCGGCAGCCCGGCCCGCCAGAGGGCGTTGCCGCCACCATCGGCGGCCCACAGTTCGCCCAGCCTTGCCCAGGACTCGCCGGCCGGGCCGCATTCCACCGGCAGTCCATCCCGGCAGCGGACCTCGCCCGGGACCGGGCCGGGAGCGAGGCGCTCCAGCAGCCGGACGGGCGGGCGGGCGTTGAGGACGAGGAGTGGGGTGCCGCGATCCATGGTTGCAAGTTCTGAGGTGCTGTGATAAGATGCAATCAGGTTGTTCGACAAGGGGGTCTGCATCATGTCAAGCCGCTTGGGAAGGGCTTTCGCGCGATGGTCGCCGCTGGCCCTGCTCTGTCTCGCAGCCCCCGCCCTGGCCCGCACCGGCTATCCCTTGCTGCTCTTCGAGCCGGACGCCCGCTCCGCCGCCCGCGGCGAGAGCACGGTGGCGCTGGCCCGCGGCCTGGACGGCATCTTCCATCAGCCCGCCGCCCTGGCCGGCCAGGAGGGGGAAGCGCTGGGGCTGGTCTATGTGGATCATCTGCAGGACATGAGAGTGGTGGGCACGACCTGGGGCGGCGACCGCTTCGCTCCCTGGCATCTGGGGGTCGGCCTCCTGCGCCTCGACTACGGCGACCTGCAGGGGCTGGATGACCAGGGCAACGCCACCGGGTCCTTCGAGGCCGGCGAAACCCTCCTCTTGGCCGGCGTGGCGCGCCGCCTGCCCGACCAGTGGGGCGGACGCCTGACGGCGGGGGCGCAGGCCGGCTGGCTGGGCGGCGCCATCGAGGACGCCTCCTCCCACGCCCTCCTGCTCAACCTGGGCCTTGGCTGGGAGCGGGAGCAACTGGCCCTGGGCCTGGCCGCCCGCAACTTCGGACGCGTCTTGTCTGATTACGGCGCCCAGGCAATGGAACTTCCCGCGACGGTGGAGGCCGGGGCCGCCTGGCGCCTCGCCCACCTGCCCTTCACCTGGACCCTGGGCTGGCAGAAGATCCGCGAGCGCGATCCCTTCGTCAAGTTGGGCGGCGAATTGCTGATGGCCCAGCGCTGGCGCCTGGGACTGGGCTACCACGTCGAACGAGGCGACGAGCGCCTGGCCGGGGTCTCCGGCGAATCAAACCGCGGTTTCTCCCTGGGCGTGGGCGGCCAGTTGCCCGGTGGCATGGACCTGCAGTGGTCCTGGAGTTCCTGGGGCGAGCTGGGCGCCCTCAACCGCCTCTCCCTGGCTTGGCGCTACCGGCCGTGAAGCCTGACCCGTCCGATGAGGAGGAGCGCCGCGCCGCCTCCCTGTGGTATGATCGCTTCGAGCAGAAGCGCCAGGCCTCATCCCCGCCCCCCGGCCGACTGCGCATGATCCGCTACCTCCTGCTCGGCTCCGCCGCGGCCCTGGTCATTCTGGGCCTTGGCCTGCGATCCGACCGGCTGCGGCTGGTGATGGGCACGGATCACGGGCGTGTCGACTGGCCAGCCCTGCTCTCACGGGAACTGGCCCTGGACGAGCGTGCGGGCGCCACATTCTTCCCTCTGTGGGAGACCTGGCGCCGCGGGGAGGAGGAGGAGGCACGCCGGCGCGACGCCGATCTGGCCACCCTGGCGGCCCTTAGCGCCCAGCAGAGCGATCTCAACCAGGAGCAGGACCGTTTGCTGGCCCGCCTGGAGGAGACGCGGGACCGGCGCGCCGCCAGCCGGCGGGAGCTGGTGGCGACCGTGCGCGACCGCCTGGGCCTGTGGCGGGCGGCCCGTCTTCAAGTCCTGCTGGAAACCAAGTGGCCGGCGGAACCTGGCCGCCCATGACGGAAAAAGCCGGCGCTGGCCGGCTTCCTGTTCATCTTCGCAATTGTGCTAGCGGAACATCGCCTTGATGCTGCCCCAGGTCACCGTCACGGTGGAGAACTGGAAGCTGACGCGGATCGGATCCGCCGCCGCCGGTTGACGATCCCCGGAGGGCAGGATATAGTAGAGGCGGTAGAAGTAGGCCTGCTCGATGTCGGTCATGCGATCCCGCCCCCCCGACGAGGCCAGGCCCGGCCGATCCTGCAGGACGTATTCCAGGGCGTTGCTGACGGGCACCCGCTCCCCCACCAACTGGTAGTAGGAACTGTCCGTGGAGCGCTCCACCTCGAAGGCCGCGACGCCTTGGACCGTGTCCACGCGCCAGCGCAACTCCACCGTCTGGCCGTCCAGCACTTCCCCGTTGAATTGCAACAGGGTGACGCCCCACACCACCAGCGGCAGCAGGCAGAGGCTAAGCAGAATACCGATTAGTCGCTTCATGACGCCCTAGAGTAACGCTCCGTCCCACGGTTGGCAAGTCTCTCGTGGCACCCGCCCTTCTGCGCCGACTTTCCCGACAGCTGCTGGACAGTTCAGCCATCCCGCGCCCGGCTCAGCGGACTGTTGTCCATCCATCGGCACGCCCACCGCCAAAATCCACTCCCGCGGCTTTTCCGCCGCATCCCGGCCGGGCTTGGCGGCGTTGGCGGGCGGTCACTCGAGCACGCGCAGCATGGCATCCTGATAGAACTGGGTGCGCGCCGGATCCAGGCTGTCCAGGCGCATCATGAGCTGCAAGCTGTTCATGTCGCGGCCGTTGACCAGGATCTCGGCCAGGGAACGGTGGTTGGCCTTGAAGTAGGGTGAAAGCAGGGTGGGATTGTCGATCTGCTCGGCGATGGCCAGGGCCAGGCGGACCGCCCGCCACGCCTCGTAGTCGCTCTCCTGCACGGTTCGCAGCCAGAAGGCGGTGTGCGTGACCCAGCGCAGGGAGCGCATGTCCTGGAAGCGTGGATCCAGCACCTGCTCCAGGCGCTCGTTGCGACGGGCCCAGCCATCCTGCTGTTCGCTGAACATGGCCTGGGCTCCCACGCGGCGGGCCCGCTCATACATGGCCGCGCCGCCGAACTCGGCCAGCTTGTCGTACTCCGCCCCGATGATCCACAAGACATGGAAGTCGATCATGCTGAGGAAACTGTCGAAGGAACCCTCGTCGTGCTGGAAGCGCCCGGACGGCACGCGGAAGCGCCAGACGTTGTCGTCGAAACTCAGATCGCCCTTGTTGCCGGTGGCGAGCAGGGCCATGTACTCGATGTTGGCGCCGGATTCCACGGCCGTGCGCACTTGGATGGCGAGAGGAAGGCGCAGGCTGAGACGCGGGTCCTCGGGGTCCCAGTCATGGTCGGCGAGGTACTCCTCGAGACGCTCCTGCAGGTCGAAGAGTTCGGCGCGCTGGTCGCTGGTCAACTGGTTGAGATTGATCGACACCTCGGGCACGATCGTGAGGGCGAAGGCCACCATGGACCGGGCCAGGAGCAGGACCAGGATCAGGATCGGATGCGGCACGAGGACCTCCCAATGGCCGGCACAGTGTATCAAATGGAGGGCGGGACTGGCTCTGGCCCTGCTCCTCGCCGTCCAGGCCGCGGGGGCGACGGGTTCCGGCCGTTCCACGGCGCCGCGCGATCCCTGGCTTTCCCTGGCGGGCCCCCTGGAGCGTCGTCCGGGCGCGGCGGCGCTCTTTGTCGGCGGTCGGGCGCCCACCTCGCGCTCCTTCTGGTGCGCGCGGCGGGATCCCTTCGGCGTGGCAGGCCTGCACAGCACGGCCCTGGCCGGCGGCATCGCCGGACCATGGGGACGGTGGAACGCCGGCCTTCATCTGCTGGAGGCCGGTCCCTGGCGCGAGAGACAGACGGCCCTGCGCTGGGCGCCGTCACCGGGGCCGGGAGCCGCCGGCTTCGACTGGTCGGTGGGCCTGGAGGCGCGGGAGGCCGGCGGGCAGGGCTGGGCGGAGCGAAGCTGGTGGCCGCTGGCGGACTTGACTTGGCAGTGGGATCCGCTGGCGGCCGGCCTTCGGCTGCAGGCTCCGGTGGAGGGCCTGGGTGCGGGCGGCGTCGGCGGGCCGGGACTTGAGAGCGGCTTGGACCTGTCCTGGCAGGCCACCCGCCATTGGAGCGTGGTTTGGCGTCTGGAGCGGAGCGCCGGCCGCCAGCGGGAACAGGCGGCCCTGGTCTGGCGCCGAACCGACCTGGGGCTGGCCGCCGCCTGGAAGGCCGGCCGCGGCTGGGAGCTGGCAGGGCGGACCGATTGGCGCGGCTTGTCCCTCAGCCTGGCCTGGTGGGTGCATCCCATCCTGCCACCCACCTCCTCCTGGAGCATGGAGTGGACCCCGGCGGGCCGGCCATGAGGGCCTGCCTCCTTGTGATGGCGCTGCTCGCCTCCTTGTCCTGTGTGGTGACGGGCCATGGCGCCGTGGCCGTCGACCGACGCCTGCGCTGTGAGCTGCGCCGTGCCGCCGACCTGCCGGGGCCGGCGGATTGGCGCGCCGCCGCCCTGCCGGGGCCGGCGGATTGGCGCGCCGCCGCCCTGCTCGAGAGCGGGAAGTGGGAGTTCCGGGCCGTGGCCCGTCGGCGCGATGGTGAGCTGGGCGCCATCCCCCAGCACGCCCTCTGGACCGGCTGGCGACTGGCGGGCGGTTGGCGGCTGGGTCTGGGCAGTCACCAGCTGCGCACGGAGACGGGCGCCGCCCTGGGCCACTTGCGGAGTGGATTGCCAGGCCGGTTGACGGGCGGCCTTCGCCTGACGCCGGGCTCGACCTCGCGCGCCACGCCGGAGGAGCGGGGCATCAGCCTGGAGAGGCAGCGGGGGGCCCTGCGCGGCGGCATGCTGCTGGCCGACACGAGACGCGACCGCCGCGCCGACGGCAAGGGTTTCGTGCTGGGGATGGAGCATTGGCCCCAGCGCCGGGAGCGCGTGGGCGCCTGGCGCGACCGCCTCGACCTGGCCTGGTTGTGCCTGGAAGGACCGGCCGGCTGGGACCTGCACGGCCTGGCGGGACGACGGGCCTGGGCGGACGGGAAGCTGGACCTGGGCGGCTTGCACCTGATCCGCCGGCGGCCCGGCTCCAGCCTGGCGGCGTGCTGGGAAGAAGGGGACAGCCGCCTGGCGCGCATCCAGGCCGCGGCCAGCTCCCGCCGCGGGCGGTGGCAGGCGGATGCCTGGCGGGGGCGGCAGACGGGCAGCCGCTTCGCCCGGCCGGCCCTGCCGCTGGGCGGTGAAGGGTCCGCGGGGGGGGCGTCCCTCCAGGGCAGGCGCCGACTGGATTCCGCCACCCATGCCGGCCTGAGCCTGCGCTGGCTGGAACCGGCCGCCCGCAGCACCACCCGCTCCGCCCTCTGGTGGAGGTTGGAGCTGGTCCACGATACGAAGAAGGCCGGCGGCCTGCGCTGGCGCCTGCGGCGCACGGCGGCCGAGGATCGGCCGACGGGCAGCGGCCTGGATGCCTGGCGCTTGGCCCTGGAAGCGGTGCGGAGCCGGCCATGGGATTGGAGCCTGGCCTGGGAGCAGCATGCGAGGCCGGCGGGCACGGCCCGCCTCTGGCATGCCCAGGTGTCCCGCAGCTGGTCGTGGAGGTCGTGGCGGGGCGGCGCCACTCTGCACCTGGCCGCCGGGTCCGGCCAGGGGCCGGCGCGCCTGGAGGCGCTGGGTCTGGCGCCGGGCATCCTGCGCCACGCGGGCCTTGCCGCCGGACGCCAGGCCTGGGGCGGCGGCCTGTGGCTGCAGCGGGGCGGGCAGCGCGTTAGCCTGGGTCTCCTGCTGAAGGAGACGGCGGGCGAGGCGGCCGACCTGGACCAGACGCCCTCCCTCACCGCGGCCTGGAGTTGGGAACCGCGTCAGGCCGCGACCCGTCGCATGCGACCATGAGGGCGCCGGCCGGCTGGGGCGGTGGCGATGGGACTCATCGTCCGAAGCGGGTCTCGATCAAGGCCTGCACCAGGCGGCAGGTGGCCACCAAGCCGTCCTCGTGCGTGCGCTCCACGCCATGGCTGGCGGAGACGCCGGGCCCGATGAGGGCGGCGCGCAGGTCGGCCCCTCCGCGCAGGGCGGCGCTGGCGTCGCTGCCGTAATAGGGGAAGACGTCCACGACGTGGGCTATGCCGCGCTCCCGCGCCAGCAGCGTCAGCTCACGGCGCAGGGCGTAGTCGTAGGGGCCGCTGCTGTCCTTGGCGCAGATGCTGACGCCCGTCTCCCGCCCCTCCACCGTGGCGCCGATGACGCCCATGTCCACCGCCACCATCTCCCGGACCGTGGCGGGCAGGCCGCCGGCAGCGCCGTGGCCCACCTCCTCGTGGATGGAGAAATAGAAGGCGACGGGCATGTCCCGCCGGGGAAGCTGCTCCGCCACGTGGATGAGGCAGGCGCTGCCCGCCTTGTCGTCCAGGAAGCGGCAACGCACGTAGCCGGTGTCGGTGCGTTCGAAGCGCGGATCGAAGACAACGATGTCGCCCACCGACAGCCCCAGCGCGCGCAGCTCCTCCTCGCTGCCCGCCGGGGCGTCCAGGCGGATGTGCATGCTCTCCAGGGTGCGGGCCTGGGTGCCGAGGGTGTGGTTGACGTGGGCGGCGGGGTTGTCCGCCAGCAGAGTACCCCGGTGGACGCGGCCGTCCAGGGTGTGGATGCTGAGGTATTCGCCCTCGAAGGAGGGCAGGGGCCAGCCGCCCAGCTGGGTGAAGCGGATGACGCCGCCCTTGAGGCTGGAAATCATCGCCCCCAGCGTGTCCAGGTGGGCGGAGAAGAGGAGGACGGGATCGGGTCCGGAGATGAGCAGGGCGCCCTTGCCGGTGAGACGCGGTTGCCATCCGGCCTCTTCCAGGCGCCGGGCGACATGCTCGACCACCGCTTCCGTGTAGCCCGTGGGGCTGCCGATGGCGCTCAGGTCCTGGATGATGCGGGTGACGGCGTGCACGGGACCCTCCTCTTTGCCGCAATGTATCTTCCCGCCGCTGCAACAGGCCGGAGGCCGGCTGGAAAGGAACCATGGCAGAGGGTCGCTTCCGCTTCACCAACCTGGTCGCCCCCTACGACGATCCCCGCCCTCCGCGGGAGCTGTTGGCCCGCCGTCTGGGGCTGCCGGTGGAGGAGATCCACCAGGTCGAGATCTTGCGCAAGTCCCTCGACGCCCGCCACAAGCCGCACCTCACCCAGGTGCTCAGCCTGGCTTTCTCCATCGAGGCGAGCCGCCTGCCCAAGGGGGATCCGCACCTGGCGCTGCATGAGGATCCGCCGCTCCCGCCGCTGCCGGAGATCCCCATCGAAGGGCGGCCCCTGATCGTGGGCGCCGGTCCGGCCGGGCAGTTCGCCGCCCTTGGCCTGGCGGCGCGGGGCCATCGCCCCATCGTGCTGGAGCGCGGCCGGCCCATTGCCGAACGCCGCCTGGACGTGCGTCGCCTCTGGCTGGAGCGCGTGCTGGATCCGGACAGCAACGTGCAATTCGGCGAGGGGGGCGCCGGCACCTTCAGCGACGGCAAGCTCACCAGCCGCAACAGCAGCTGGTTCACCCGCCAGGTGCTGCGCTGGTTCTGCTCCCTGGGCGCCAGCGAGGACGTGGTCTACAGCCACCTGCCGCATGTGGGCACGGACGGCATCCGCCGGATCAGCTCCCGGCTGCGGCACCTGCTGGAGGAGGCGGGCGCCGAATTCATCTTCTCGGCCCGCGTGGAGCGCCTGGTCGTCCGCGACGGCCGGGCGGGGGGCGTCCTGCTCTCCGACGGGCGCTTTCTGGAGTCATCCACGGTCATCCTGGCCACCGGCCACAGCGCCCGCGACACGGCGGAGGCCTTGCACGGGGACGGCATCGCCATGGAACTGAAGCCCTTCGCCATGGGCCTGCGCATCGAACATCCGCGGGAACTGATCGACCGGTCCCAATACGGGGCCGGCTGCCGCCTGGACATCACGGGATCCGCCACCTACAAGCTGGCTGCCCGCACCGGCGGCGGCCAACGGGGCTGCTACTCCTTCTGCATGTGCCCGGGCGGCATGGTCGTGCTGGCCGCCAGCGAAGAGGGCCGTCTCGTCGTCAACGGCATGAGCTGGACCGCCCGCAAGATGGCCTGGTCCAACGCCGCCCTCGTCGCCCAGGTGGAGGAGGCCGACCTGCGCCGCTGGGCCGCCGCCTGGGGCCTGCCCGACTCGCCACTGACGGGCCACCACGTGCAGCAAAGCCTGGAGGAGAGGGCCTATGCTGCGGGAGGGTCGTCCTGGAACGCCCCCGCCCAACGGGCACGGGATTTCCTGGCCGGGCGGCTGAGCCGCGACCTGCCGGCGGCCAGCTACCGGCCGGCCCTTTCCTCCGTCCGTCTGGGCGGTGTCCTGCCAGCGGAGATCACCGCCTCCCTGCGGGAGGCCCTGCGCCACTTCGAGCGCTCCCTGCGCGGCTTCATCGACGAGGGCCTGCTCATCGCCCCCGAGACGCGCACCTCCTCCCCCCTGCGCTTGCCTCGCGACCCGGACACGCGCCAAAGCGTCAACGTGGCGGGGCTCTTCCCCGTCGGCGAGGGCGCGGGTTACTCCGGCGGGATCGTCTCCAGCGCTGCCGATGGTCTGCGCACGGCCCTGGGCTTCGCCGCCGCGGGGCCTTCGCTTGTGTCCGAGGAGCCGTCGGAGCGGTGGCGCTGAGGAGCCGCCCGCCTGGCTGGACATGGGCGCCGGGCATGTTCACAGGGGGCGGCAAGCCTTGCCGAGGTGTCCGACCATGGGTCGGACACCTGTTCGCAGAAGCAGACACTCCCCGGCCACCTCTCCACATGGGGCAACAGCTCGCCCGCCCGGCGCGA